>JACQAO010000060.1 GCA_016194935.1 Betaproteobacteria bacterium | reverse complement strand
CAATTGCTTCCAGCTTCAACCCGTGACAAAACTTCACGGGTTCTGGCTTGCCCGGTATCGAGGTCTTCTTCTCATCGTGTAATTGCCTATCTTCAGATCATTCGTCGCCCTCAAGCGGCGCGCGGTGCGGCACCTTATCCAAAATCGCCCGAAACGCATCGGGCGCAGCGCGGCTGGCGCGTGTTCCAAGATACGCCTCGGCGGTCAGCGCGGAGATTTTCTCCACCACAGCACTCATGACGAACTGATTGATGGGTACGCCCTCCAAGTCAGCCATCTCCTGAAGGTGGCGTTGAATGGAATTGGGCAGGGTCAGATTCAAGGTAGTCATTGCAGTTCCTCCAGCATGATTTTCGGTGTAACCACTTCAATGCCAAAGCGGGATGCCGGACCAAAATCCTTGGCGTTGAAGCTCACTATACGCGGCACTTGCGCGGCGACCGCCAGTTCCAGAACCATATCGTCGTTGGCATCCGGCAGGCATGGCCGCCACAGGAAGTAGACTGCCTGAAAATCGGCCAGTGCGCACAGATTATCGAGCACCACATCCACCTCGGCATCGCTCAGATTCAATACCGCCTGATTGCGCCTGAGCACGTCTTCGTATTCAAACAGCAAAGGCGTCGACAGCGCGATACGCACCCTGCCTTCGTCAATGGCCCTGAGCAGTTGGTACGACTTCCCGCTGGCGGAATACAGGCCGGCGTATAGCACATTGGTGTCGAGGACAATGCGCGGCGGGGTGTCAGGCATGGTGATTCTCCTCGAAAAAGCCATCGCGGGCGAGACGGTGATTCACCTGTTCCTGAAAGACAAGAAGGGGGTTTTCAGATTTGCTGGGTATCGTGGATTTTTCGCTCATAGTGTTTTCCATCCTGATTCTGTGCTTATTCCCGCCACTTGATGATGCGCAACTTGTTCAGGGCTTTGACCATACAGCCCCCTAAATAATCAGACCGAAAACTGCCGTGCCAAACCATCCAACGTCATGTTCACCGCGATGGCGTTGTGCGGTATGAGCACATAGCGCCAAGGTTTCCCGCCATTGGTGGTGGCATAGTCAGATGCATTTTTGCATCACTTGATTGCCGCTTCCTTCTTAGCCAAGACAACGGGGTCGGTCATCTGGTTGCCGGCCTTGGGTTCAAGCATGTAGATCGCGTCTTTCGCTTCGGAAACAAAATCGGGCTGATACTCCAGGTGGTCGGCTCCCTGCTTGTAGAAAATCTGGAATTGCCTCTTGGCTGGTTTGAACCACTTCTCGGCATCGCGTTCAAGGATCATGGCAAGCAGGCGCTCCGCTTCCGGGTCGAATTTTTGATTCTTTGCTACTGATAGTGTTCGGTAATGTACTGTAACGTCCGGCATAATCCAAATGAATTGACCTTAGGCAAAGAAAAGGCCACCGGGTGAGGGTGGCCTTGTCAAATGTTGGTGGAGCCGGCGGGAATCGAACCCGCGTCCGCAAGTCCTCTACAGGCAGTACTACATACTTAGCCTCGTCATTTGATTTAACCGGGTGTCCGCCGCCGGGCAGGCTGGCAACCAGCGATCCGCTGAATTTTCGTCGTCTGCCACGCGGCGGGGCAGATGCTTAGCTGATGTGTATGACTCTGCTGTCGCTTGCGCAACCCGGACCATCAGCAAACCGGTGCAGAGCCAGCCGGGTTTAAGCGGCTAGAGCGAAACGCTCGTCGTTGGCGTTTATGGTTTTCCAGATGGATTTACGAGGTCACTGGCCCTCGGTATGCACTGCTTTGCTTCGTAACCCACGTCGAAGCCATGTCGGCCCCAGGTGATGTCATTGCGTTTGAAACCTGTCCTGGAAAAAAGTTTGGACAGCGAAATTATATCATGCGCTCCCCCAGCAGGCTGAGGATTTCCTCGGGCCGGGAGACGATGGCATCGGCTTGCCATGCGGCCACCGCCGCTCCGGCGCCAAGGTAGCCGTAGGCGGCGGCGACAGTGCCGATGCCGGCGGCGCGGCCTGCCAGAATATCGCGCAAATCATCTCCGACGTAGAGGCTGTGCGCCGACGGCGCCTGCGCAGCGACACAAGCCAGCAGCAAAGGCTCTGGGTGCGGTTTGAGGCGGGGGCTGGAGTCGCCGCTGACGATGCAGGCGCAACGCTGCCGCAGTCCGAGGGCTTCGATCAAGGGCAAGGTGTAGCGCTGTGCTTTGTTGGTGACGATGCCCCAGCGTATGCCGAGCATATCCAGTTTGGCGAGCAGTTCGATAATGCCGGGAAACAGTACTGTGGCTTGGCAAAGCGTGCGTTCGTAGTGCTTGAGCAGGCGCTGGACATATGCGGCGTAACCAGCATCGCCGGGAACCACGCCAAGGCCGACATCCAGCATGCCGCGCGCGCCACTGGAGGCATACGGACGCGCCTGCGCCAGCGTCAGAGGAAGTTTGCCTTGCTCGGCGAGCAGGAGATTCAACGCGGCGCAGAGATCGGGGGCCGTATCCGCGAGGGTGCCGTCAAGGTCGAAGAGGACAGCTTCGATCAACGGGTTTAACCGGCTGTGGCCCGCATCAGATAGTTGACGCTGGTGTCGTGGCCTAGTGAATAGATTTTGCCGAACGGGTCGTAACGCATGCCGATGATTTCATCAATGCGCAAGCCGGCGCTGCGGCAGTGGCGGGAAAGTTCCGCCGGGCGCAGGAAGCGGGCGTAATCGTGAGTGCCGCGCGGCAGCAGATGGAGCAGATATTCCGCGCCGATTACGGCAAACAGATAGGCCTTCAGGTTGCGGTTGATGGTCGACAGGAATACCCGACCGCCGGGTTTTACCAATGTCGCGCAGGCGCGCACCACGCTGGCCGGGTCGGGGACATGCTCCAGCATTTCCATGCAGGTGACGATGTCGAAGCCGCCGGGCGACTCTGCGGCCAGCGCTTCCGCCGAGGTCAGCCGATAATCAACGTGCTGTCGGCTTTCCAGCAGATGCAGCCGAGCCACGCCCAGTGCCGGTTCGCTGAGGTCGATGCCGGTAACTTTCGCCCCGCGCTGCGCCATGCTTTCGGCGAGGATGCCGCCGCCGCAACCAACATCGACCACGCGCTTGCCACTGAGACCGGCGGCTTGATCTATCCAGTCCAGGCGCAGCGGGTTAATGTCATGCAGCGGTTTGAATTCTGAATTCAGGTCCCACCAGCGATGGGCGAGTTCACTGAATTTATCCAGTTCGCGCGGATCCGCATTGTGGGTTTCGATCATTGATGCTCCTGAAGTGGTGTTACCCCATGAAACAATGGCGGGGTAAGCGCCCGTAATTGTCTCCGGCAAAACCGTCCGGGTGACAAACGGGCGCTAAAAAAAGCCCTGCATGGCAGGGCTTTTTCTGATCGAAACCAGCTTAGTTTTGCTTGGTGCCGATCACTTCAATTTCGACGCGGCGGTCAGGCTGCAGGCAGGCCACGAGTTTCTTGTTGCTGCGGCTTTCCTTGCCCATCTTGTTGCATTTATCGCCGGTTACGGGCTGCTTTTTACCCTTGCCTTCGGTGTATACGCGGTTCGGCTCGAGACCCTTGCCGACCAGGTAGGCTTTTACCGAAGCGGCGCGCTCTTCCGACAGTTTCTGGTTGTATTTATCACTGCCGATGCGGTCGGCATGGCCGACGGCGATGATGACTTCGAGCTTGATGTCCTTGACCTTGGTCAGCAACTGGTCAAGCGCGGCCTTGCCTTCCGGGCGCAACGCAGCCTTATCGAAATCGAACAGCGTATCCGCCGACAAAGTCACTTTTTCCGCAGCAGGCTTGGGCGCGGGGGCTGGTGCGGGCTTGGGGGCTTCCGGCTTGGCGGCTGGAGGCATTTCCTTCTTGATCAGGTCCGGATCGCATTCCTTGATGGCCATGGCCGGCGTCCAGCGGGAGGTTTTCCAGCACAGACCGGCGCCGCTCTTCACTGCTTGACCGCGCGCATCGTAAAGATAGCCGTCGTTTACCTGTGCGAATGCAAAAGTACTGCCGATGCTTAATGCAGCCAGCAGTGCGATTTTTGAGATTTGTTTGTTCATATCGTATTGTCCTCGTGCGGGTGAAATCGGTAAGCCGGTGGGTTGGTGGGTGCTTGAAAAAAGTACAAACTGCGCATCAAAAGTCAAGCTTATTGTGCCACATATTTGCGATGTCAAGCAACTCCGCCGCCTCTACGGCTTGCAGGCGGCCTTCAGTAACGCAAGCTTTTCCCGCCACCCAGACGTGACTGACGTGCTCGCGCCCGACAACATGGATCAGATGGGATGCCGGATTGAAACAAGGCAGCAGGCTGGGGTCGTCGAGACGCACTGCGCAGAGGTCGGCCTGCTTTCCTTCGACCAATGAACCTATCTGTCGTTCCAGGCCCAGCGCGGCGGCGCCGTCGAGCGTGGCCATGCGCAACACCGTGTGCGCGTCGAGGACGCTGGCATCGCCACTGGCGGCTTTGGCCAGCAAGGCGGCGTGGTTCATCTCGCGGAACAGGTCGAGGCGGTTGTTGCAGGCTGCGCCATCGCTGCCCAGACCGATACGCAGGCCGCGCCGCGACATGGCAGCGATGGGGGCGATGCCGCTGGCAAGTTTCATGTTGGAGGTGGGGCAATGGGCGATGGCGCACCCCTGGTTTGCCAGCAGATCGACCTCGCCCGGCTCCAGATGCACTGCATGCACGACAATCAGATTTGGTCCGAGCAAGCCCAGGCGATGCAGGCGTTCCAGCGGACGGACACCGTATTGCTTGAGGCCGTCATGGATTTCCGCCTGGGTCTCGTGGATGTGTATATGGATCGGCAGATCCAGTTGGGCGGCCAAGGTGGCGATGCGCTCGAAAGTCTTGTCCGAGACGGAGTAGGGTGCGTGCGGCGCCATGCAGAAAGAGATCAGTGGCTCATCGCACAGGGTGTTGCGCACCGCCAGTCCTTTGGTCAGGTAGTCGTCGGCGTCGGCGGCATAGGCAGTAGGAAACTCGACGGTCAAAATACCCAGCACGGCGCGCATGCCCATTCGCAGCGCGGCTTCAGCGGTGGCCTGCGGATGGAAGTACATGTCGTTGAAGCAGGTGATGCCGCCGCGCAGCATTTCGGCGCATGCCAGCAGGGCGCCGTCGTACACAAAATCTGCCGAGACATGCCGGGCCTCGGCGGGCCAGATACGTTGCTTGAGCCAGTCCATCAGCACCATGTCGTCGGCATAGCCGCGCAGCAGCGACATGGCGGCGTGGGTGTGCAGGTTGATGAGGCCGGGTAGCAGCACATGTTGTTGCAGGCGCAACGTATGGCGCGGGAGGAATCGGGCGTGCGCCTGTTCCGCCGGCAGCAGCGCCACTATTCGTCCGGCATCAACGGCGACTGCGTGCTGTTCCAGGGTAACGCCGTGCGGCTCGACCGGAATGATCCAGCGCGCCTCGATGAGTGTGTCGATTGATTGCGGCATTAAAAAACCCCGCGCAAGGCGGGGTCGGGTAAGGCTGGTGTTTAGCGGTCAATCACTTCGGCAAGGCCTGAATTTCGATGGTCACGCGGCGATGCGGCTCCAGGCAGGCGATCAGTTTCTTGCGCGGCAGCTTGTCATCGCACTTTGCCACGCCCTGTGCCGGCTGTGTCTTGCCGAAGCCGAAAGTCTCGATGATATTGCCGTCCAGCCCCTTGGCGACCATGTAGGCCTTGACCGCTTCAGCGCGCTTCTCCGACAGTTTCTGGTTGTAGGCGGCGGAGCCGAGGCGATCCGTGTGACCGCCGACGATGATCAGCTTGATTTTTCCCAGGCCGGCAAGCTTGTCGACAATTTTTTCATCGATCTCGGTTTTGGCGGCGGGTTTAAGCACGGCCTTGCCGAAATCGAACAGGCTGACGGCGGCCAGCGTGATGATTTTTGCCGCTGCCGGGGCCGGGGCGGGAGCAGCGGCAACCGCAGCAGGTTTTGGCATGGGTGCGGCGACCGGCGCAGCTTCTTTCTTGACCAGATCCGGGTCGCACTCCTTGGTGGCCATGGCGGGAGTCCAGCGCGTGGTTTTCCAGCACAGCCCGGAACCGCTCATCACAGGATTGCCGCGCGCGTCATAAAGATGGCCATCGTTACCCGCTGTTTGCGCTGCTGCGCTGGCGGCGTAGCCCAGGATGGCGATCAGGGCGGCTTTGCCGATTATTTTATTCAAGTTGTTCTCCTCTGCCAGGTACTGTTGGGTACTGTTGTATTGATCGGATCGGATTTGCCGATATGGGGTTTGGAGCATCGGCGGGTATTGCGCAAATCAACGCCAGCCCCGTTTGCGGGGCCGATTTAAGCACAAAACACAGGTGGTTACAAGGATGCGGCATGCTGTGCAAGCTTTGCGCAAGGATACGGAATCGGCAGTCGGCCATGTTAAAATTACAAGCTTTTCAAGGGTCGGGTTTAGCTGCACGACGATCCGATTCCGTAGCGCACAAATTATTCCGTGGTAATGCCGAAGATGAGCCAGTTTGCCAAAGAAACCCTGCCGATCAGCCTGGAACAGGAGATGCGTCACTCCTACCTCGATTACGCCATGAGCGTGATCGTCGGTCGCGCGCTGCCGGATGTGCGCGACGGCCTCAAACCGGTGCACCGGCGCGTGCTGTTCGCCATGCACGAGCTTGGCAATGACTGGAATAAGGCCTACAAGAAATCGGCGCGCATCGTCGGCGACGTGATCGGTAAGTACCACCCGCACGGCGACACCGCCGTGTATGACACCATCGTGCGGATGGCGCAGGATTTTTCGCTGCGCTACATGCTGGTCGATGGCCAGGGCAACTTCGGCTCGGTGGACGGCGACAACGCGGCGGCGATGCGTTACACGGAAATCCGCATGGCCCGGATCGGCCATGAATTGCTGGCCGATCTCGACAAGGAGACGGTGGACTTCGGCCCGAACTACGACGGCTCGGAGCATGAGCCGCTGGTGCTGCCGGCGAAGATTCCCAACCTGCTGATCAATGGCGCCTCCGGCATCGCAGTGGGCATGGCGACCAATATCCCGCCGCACAACCTGAGCGAAGTGATCGACGCCTGTCTGGCGCTGCTGGGCGATCCCGGCATCAGCATCGAGAAACTCATCGAGATTGTACCGGCGCCGGATTTCCCCACCGCCGGCCTGATCTACGGGGTTTCCGGGGTGCGCGAAGGTTACATGACCGGTCGCGGCAGGGTCATCATGCGTGGCCGCACCCATATCGAGGAACTGGAAAAAGGCGGCAAGCAGGCGATCATCATCGACGAACTGCCCTACCAGGTGAACAAGAAAACCCTGCTGGAAAAAATCGCTGAGCTGGTGAATGAGAAAAAGATCGAAGGCATCACCCACCTGCAGGACGAGTCCGACAAGTCCGGCATGCGTGTGGTAATCGAGTTGAAGCGCGGTGAAATGCCGGAAGTGATCCTCAATAATCTCTACAAGCAGACGCAGTTGCAGGATACCTTCGGCATGAACATGGTGGCGCTGGTGGATGGCCGGCCAAAGCTGTTCAATCTCAAGGAAATGCTGGTGGCATTCCTCGCGCATCGCCGCGAAGTGATTACCCGGCGCACCGTATTCGAGTTACGCAAGGCGCGCGAGCGCGGCCACATCCTCGAAGGCCTGGCGGTAGCCTTGTCGAATGTCGATGAGATCATCGCCCTGATCAAGGCCGCGCCCACGCCGGCGGAGGCCAAGCGCGGCCTGATGGCGCGCACCTGGCCGTCGACGCTGGTCGAGGAGATGCTGGCGCGCGCAGCAGCCGAGGCTTCGCGCCCGGAGGGGCTGGGGCCGGAGTTCGGCATGTCCGGGCGCGGCTATCTGCTTTCCGACGTGCAGGCCCAGGCGATCCTTGAGTTGCGCCTGCAACGCCTGACCGGTCTGGAGCAGGAGAAGATTGTCACCGAGTACAAGGAGGTGATGGAGGTCATTGCCGATCTGCTCGACATCCTGGCCCGGCCAGAGCGCATCACTGTGATTATCTCGGTAGAATTGAACGGCATCAAAGCGCAGTTCGGCGACAAGCGCCGTTCCGAGATCGTGGTGAATACACAGGATCTGGGAATCGAAGATCTGATTACGCCGCAGGACATGGTGGTAATGATTTCCCACGGCGGCTATATCAAGTCCCAGCCGCTCACCGAATACAAGTCGCAGAAGCGCGGCGGACGCGGCAAGCAGGCGGCGGCGATCAAGGAAGACGATTTTGTCGACCGGCTGTTCGTCGCCAATACTCACGACCACATCTTGTGTTTCTCCAGCCGCGGTCGCGTGTATTGGCTCAAGGTCTACGAGGCGCCGCAGGGCAGCCGCGTCAGTCGCGGCAAACCTATCGTGAACCTGTTCCCGCTCGAAGAGGGGGAGAAGATCACCGCAGTGTTGCCGGTGAAGGAGTTCGACGACCAGCATTATGTTTTCATGGCCACTGCAATGGGTACCGTAAAGAAGACCCCGCTGTCCGATTTTTCCAATCCGCGCAAGGCCGGCATCATCGCCGTCGGCCTGGACGAGAACGATTTCCTGATCGGGGTGGCAATCACAGACGGCAGTTACGACGTGATGTTGTTCTCCGACGCCGGCAAGGCAGTGCGCTTTGCCGAAGATGACGTGCGCGGCATGGGCCGCAACGCCCGCGGCGTGCGCGGCATGCAGCTGGACCAGGGGCAAACGGTGATCTCCATGCTGGTCGCCGCCGACGAAGACTGTTCCGTGCTCACCGCCACCGAAAACGGCTACGGCAAGCGCACCCCGATTGCCGAATACACCCGCCACGGGCGCGGCACCAAAGGCATGATTGCGATCCAGACCAGTGAGCGCAACGGCAAGGTGGTCGGCGCTCTGCTGGTGCAACCGGATGACGAGCTGATGCTGGTGTCGACCGGCGGCGTGCTGATTCGCACCCTGGTCAAGCAGATCCGCGAGATGGGACGCTCGACGCAGGGTGTCACGCTGATCAATCTCGACGACGGCACCAAGCTCGCCAGTATAGAAAAAATTATCGAAACCGAAGACGCAGATCAAGACCCAAATTCCGCGATTGAATTTCTCACGGCTCGGCAGCGGGGTTTTTAATGGTTCCCAGGACGAGGAATTTGATTCGTGCGCGAGGGTTGAGCCACCGAGCGGGGATTGCGGTGGTGATGGGTCTGTGAAGCGGATAAT
>JACQAO010000059.1 GCA_016194935.1 Betaproteobacteria bacterium | reverse complement strand
CCCTTTGCGCGAAACGATTCTATCAACTGGCGCTCCTCGTCGGTAAGCTGCAATTCTGTCTGGCGCATGATCGTGTCCTCCGTTGTGGTAGGTTTGCACGAGCATGATACATGTTTCGTAATTAATGTGTTTGAATACTAGGCTTCTTGGTCGGCTAACTATCCGGAAACATCCGCAAGCAAATAGGGCAACTCAAGATCGAAGTCGTCGTTCGCACCATCGTAGCCTTGGGACGCGAGAGACTTCACGATTATCGGGAGAGCGGCATTGGTATCGTAAAACGAAACGCCCGCCGCTTTCATCGAGCCGAAATG
Source organism: Betaproteobacteria bacterium (assembly GCA_016194935.1). Classification (GTDB taxonomy): domain Bacteria; phylum Pseudomonadota; class Gammaproteobacteria; order Burkholderiales; family Rhodocyclaceae; genus JACRAR01. Next base: position 7,928 of record JACQAO010000059.1, on the reverse strand, counting down.
CTTGCTGGCCGTTACAAAGTCCTTCCCCCCCAGGTTTGGAAGCCACCCCTTCACATTGGCCTCGTAGACAAGGAGCCACTGGCCATCAACCAACTCCCCTTCGTGCATCAGCGCCTCAAGAGCGGAGACATCCACCGCCCCGAGAACAAGCCCTTTGGATATTGCGTGCAGGGCGCAAAGCGCCACGCATGGATCGGATGCCAACAGCGACTTTTCTACGATCCTCGCATCGAGTTTGCAGTCAAGACAGATCGCACCCCAAAGCGCCCAGACCACTTCGCTGCCATGATGCAGTGGTGCGTGATGCTCGATCAATTGCTGCAAGGATTCGGCGATCCGGGATAAATCAAGCGGCATGCGAAGGTGATATTTGTACAACTCACCAATCACCGCCGGAGCCGTTCCAGGCTCAACGGATAAGCACTGGAGCAACAGGTTTTCGTAGAGCGCCCAGTTCTTCTCGGAAATATTCACCGACCGCATGCGCTGGACAGAGTAACGGAGAATGGCCTCTTCCCGGTTAATCGCCGCCAGATCGAAAGCTCTCCCAAAGTAGCTCAGCAAATCAGTTTGCTGGGTTCCGGCAGAGAATGTACGGAAGGAAAACAAACGGAGGTGCGGAACCCAAGACGCCTCAAGCTCCGAAGGGAGTTCAGTAATCCGGGTCTTCCTCGGGTTCAATTGAAGCTGAAGGTCGCCGATCAAATGCTGCAATTGCCCCAATGTTTCTTCCGCCTCAGCAATCGTCCGAAAGCCGCAGCCAATATCATCGATGTAGCGGAATCCTCGTTCCGTAATCGCCCCGCCAAGCTTGGCATCCACGGATGAAAGAATGACCTCCGCGACGACGAGCGACGTATCCGGCCCGATGGGGATACCGACCGTCTGCTTGTCCTGACCGTTCCTTATAGCCAAATCCAGGACATTTCCGAGCAGGGTGTAGTCGTGCGGCTTGGCTTTTGCGACACTCTTGGTATGCAACGCCCAGGGAATCGTATGCGTATAAATGCTCGGGTAGAACTGGCTCAAGTCAGTAGTGAACACGTATCGGGATGCGACTCGAGAGCGTGCCCGCGCCACAGGGATTGCATCAAATGCGCGGCGTGTATTGATGGCGCGAAGGCTATGCTTCAGGTATCGCGGCGTGGTCAGCGAAATCGGCGACACGGCGCACGCGGACTTCAGCGTGCCCCATCCCTCGGCGACAACGCGTGCAACCTGATACTGGCTGACCGGATTGGGTATGGTGAGCTTTCTCCGCAGCGTTCCAGACCTCGCCTGGTTATGAATCGCCGGCAATGTTGTCAGGTTGGACTTGCTTCCCTTCTTGGTGAGGTCCAGATGTAGTACCGCCGGCGCCGTATCTGCGAATGCGCCGAACGACTTCGTGTTGAACGGAGGAGGCAACTCCTTGGGGAAGTATCCACGCGCCAGAATATTGGTGAGGGGTGAGGTCATGTTTGATGTTGTTCGACTGTTCGAGCAGAGTGAGCCACATAGTCGCCGCCGTCCCAGGGAAGGGGGGAAGATCCAACATTGGGCCGCAACGCGGCGAGTCTGACGAAGCCGCTAAATAGCGGCTTCGTTTGATTCTCCGGTACGGATACGCACCACCTGCTCGACCGGCGTGACGAAGATCTTGCCGTCGCCGATCTTGCCGGTGCGGGCGGCTTTGATGATGGCTTCGATGGCCGGTTCGACGGTCTCGTCGGCGACGACGATTTCAATTTTGATCTTGGGCAGAAAGTCGACTACATATTCCGCGCCGCGATACAACTCGGTGTGGCCTTTCTGCCGTCCGAAGCCCTTGACTTCGCTGACCGTCAGACCGGTAACACCCACTTCGGACAACGCCTCGCGCACTTCATCGAGCTTGAAGGGTTTGATGATGGCTTCGATTTTTTTCATGTCCGCTCCTGAATCTGTGTAAACCTCAGTGGAAACTTTATTCTTCTGTATAGCGCGATGTTATCGGATATCGCCAATCCTTGCCGAAGCCACGCCGGGTGATGCGGATACCGGGCGGTGACTGGCGGCGCTTGTATTCGCTGCGTTTCAACATGCCCACCACGCGCCGCACGTCGGCCTCGGCATATCCCATGCCGATAATTTCGCGCAATCCGAGATCGTCTTCCATATACGCATGGATAATCGCATCGAGAACCTCATAGGGCGGCAATGAATCCTGGTCGGTCTGGTCAGGCTTGAGCTCGGCAGAAGGGGCGCGCGTCAGGATGTTCTCAGGAATATCGGCGGACAGTGCGTTGCGGTAGCGGCACAAGCGATATACCAGGGTTTTGTAGATGTCCTTGATGACGGCGAAACCGCCGGCCATGTCGCCGTAGAGCGTGGCATAACCCACCGCCATCTCGCTCTTGTTGCCGGTGGTCAGCACAATGGCGCCGGTCTTGTTGGAGAGCGCCATCAGGATCATGCCACGGATGCGCGCCTGGAGATTTTCTTCAGTAGTGCCGCTGGCGCTGCTCGCCATTCCTGCGAATAAAGGCTGCAACAACGCAGCGTAGGTCTCCATCGCCGAGGCGATGGAAATTTCTTCGTAGCGCACGCCGAGATTTCCGGCGATGGCGCGGGCGTCGTCCAGGCTCATCTGCGCCGTGTAGGGCGAAGGCATCATCACCGCGCGCACTTTGTCCGCGCCCAGCGCATCGACGGCAATGGCCAGTGTCAGCGCGGAATCGACGCCACCGGACAAACCTATGACGGCGCCGGGAAAACCGTTTTTATTCAGGTAGTCGCGTACGCCGAGTTTCAGCGCAGCATACACCTCCGCCTCCGCCGGCAATGGCGCTGCGATGAGTCCTGGGAGCAGTTTGCCGCCGGCGTATTCAGCGATCTCCAGCGCCTCTTCGAAGGCCGGCATTTGATGTGTCAGGCGGCCCGCGCCATCAATGGCGAAAGAAGCGCCGTCGAACACCAGCTCATCCTGGCCGCCCACCAGGTTGACGAAAATCGCCGCCATGCCGGTGGCGGCGATACGTGCGCGCAACACTTCATAGCGTTGCGCCTGTTTGTCGAAATGATACGGCGAGGCGTTGAGCGCCAGCAGCAGCTCGGCGCCGGCATTCTGTGCGGCCTCTGCAGCGCCTGCGACCCAGATGTCCTCGCAGATGTTGACGCCGCAGCGCACGCCCTTGAGGGTAAACACGCAGGGCTGGGTACCGGCAGTGAAATAGCGCTCCTCATCGAACACTTCATAGTTGGGCAGGCGTTGCTTGCGATAAGTCGTCTCGGCCAATCCGGAGCGCAGCAGCGAGGCGGCATTGAAATTTTTTCCCGCGCTCTGCTCGGGATGACCGACCAGCAGCGCCACGCCCGGCGCCTGCGCCGCAGCCGAGTGAGCCAGTTGTTGCAACTCGCGCGCGGCGGCGCGATAAAAATCCGGGCGCAACAGCAAGTCTTCCGGCGGATAGCCGCACAAGGCCAGCTCCGGGGTCACCAGCAAGTCCGCGCCGAGGGTATGTGCGGTCTTCGCAGAGTCGAGGATGCGGCGGGCATTGCCGGCGAAGTCGCCAACGACGCAGTTAATCTGGGCGATGGCGATGCGTAGAGAGGCCATAACTCAGTATCTCAATATCTCAATAGGCCGGCTTCTCTTTGGCCTCGTTGTAGGCCCGCACGCCCTGCATGATTTCCTGCCTGGCTTCTTCGATGCCGGCCCATCCCTGGATTTTGACGAACTTGCCCGGCTCGAGATCCTTGTAGTGCTGGAAGAAGTGGGAAATCTGATCGAGGATGATCTGCGGCAGGTCGCCGGGGCTGACAATGCTGCGATACATCGTCGTCAGCTTGTCCACCGGCACCGCCAGCAGCTTCGCATCATCTCCTGCTTCGTCCACCATTTTGAGTATGCCGATCGGCCGGCAGCGCACCACTACCCCCGGCGGCAGGGCGAACTGCGACATCACCAGCACATCCACCGGATCGCCGTCGCCGGCGATGGTGTGCGGGATATAGCCGTAGTTGCAGGGATAGTGCATAGCCGTCGACATGAAGCGGTCGACAAAAATGGCGCCGGACTCTTTGTCCACCTCGTACTTGATGGGCTCGGCATGCATGGGAATTTCAATCACGACATTAAAGTCGTTCGGCAAATCCTTACCGGAAGGCACTCGCTCCAGACCCATGGTTTCCTCGAAGCACGTCAGAGCCTGAATTATAGCGGCTTCACGCCGCGCCATTCGATTACGCAGTAACTGCCTGCGCCAGCGACCCGATTATTTTTTTCCGGCGCTGCGTCGAACCGCTGTCCCCGCCGTCTCCGGCTGCTCGACCAGGCATTGCTTCTGCCATTTCAGCAAGGTCTTGACAAACTCCAGCACCAGATGCTGGTTTTCGGAATTTAACTGGCCGAACCGCGACGCAAATAATTCCGCCTCGGGAAATTTTTCAGCGCTTTCATTGACCGGCGCCACGCGATACGCCGCAGTTGCCTGCTCTACCCGCGAGTAGAGGGCGGATACCGGCAACTTCAGCGCCGTGGATATCCTGGCGATCATCTCCGGGGTAAAACCCTGCTTGCCGCGTTCGATCCGCGACAGGTTGGCGGCGTCGGTCCCCGCCGCCAGCGCAATTTTTTCCAGGGTCGCGCCCTGCTCCAGCCGTACCGTCCTGATTGCATCGCCGATTTTCATGTTGCAGATTGTCGAGTGTGATTGGCACTTGACGCAAAGCGTTCGGCGCAATTATTATAATGGTATATTTGCGCATAACGCAAAACAAGTGCACTCCATCCCGAGACCATGAATCAGCCGGTACAAGCCCATCCCGGCCTGGAAACCGATCTCCGCCATGCGTTCGAGCGCGAGGAGCTGTTTCTTCGCTATCAACCCCAAATTGATCTCGCCAGCGGACGAATTTCCGCCGTTGAAGCCTTGGTGCGCTGGCGTCCCCCGGACCGGGAAGCGTTGTCCCCGGCGGTTTTCCTTCCGCTTGCGGAAAGCATCGGCTACATAGCTCCCATCGACGCTTGGGTGCTGCGCCAGGCTGCCGCCCAGAATGCAGCCTGGCAGGCGTCAGGGCTGCCTGCTGCGCGGATCGCGGTTAACCTGTCGATGCACCGCTTCCGCCGCAACGGCCTGGCGCACTCCGTGGCTGGGATACTGGAAGAAACCGGGCTGCCTGCGCCACAGCTCGAGCTCGAACTGACCGAGCGCATCTTTCAGGAAGACCCGGCAACCACCCTGCATACCCTGGCTCAGTTGAGCGACCTCGGCATCCGGCTAACGCTCGACGATTTCGGCAGCGGATTCTTCTCCATCCGCCAACTCATGCATTTTCCCATTGATACGCTGAAGATCGATCCGTCGTTTGTCGCCGGAATTCCTGGTGACCGGAGCTGCATGGGTATTGTCAAGGCCATCTTTTCCCTGGCGCATAACCTCGGCATGAGCGTGGTTGCCGAGGGAGTCGAGACGCGGGAACAACTGACCTTCCTGCTGCGGCATGGTTGTGACAGGGCGCAAGGATTCCTGCTGTCGAAGCCGGTGGATGCAGGGAAAATCGAGCAACTGCTGGGCATGAATCCAATTCCGCCGACTTAGGCTACTGCCTTTCGAAAATCCCCGCGATGCCCTGGCCGCCGCCGATGCACATGGTCACCAGACCATAGCGCTTGCCAGTGCGCTCCAGTTCGTAGAGGCATTTGACGGTGAGAATGGCGCCGGTGGCGCCGAGCGGATGGCCGAGCGCCACCGCGCCACCGTTAGGGTTCACCTTGGCCGGATCGAAATCGAGGCTCTGGGTAACGCACAGCGCCTGGGCGGCAAAAGCCTCGTTGGACTCGATCACGTCGATGTCCTGCACCGTCAGTCCCGCGCGTTGCAAAGCCAGCTTGACAGCGGGAATCGGGCCGGTACCCATGATGCCGGGATCGACGCCGGCGACGGCATACGACACCATGCGCGCCAGTGGTTTGAGCCCGGCTTTGGCAGCAGCGGCGGCCTCCATCAGTACCACCGCAGCGGCGCCGTCGTTGATGCCGGAGGCATTACCTGCGGTGACCGTGCCGTCCTTCTTGAAGGCCGGCTTGAGCTTGGCGAGACCCTCCGGCGTGGCATCGGCTTTCGGGTATTCGTCGGTGTCGAACAACACCGTGCCTTTGCGGCTTTGAATCTCGATCGGCACGATCTGCGATTTGAAATGGCCGGCGGCAATGGCGGCTAAGGCGCGCCGCTGGCTTTCCAGCGCGAAGGCGTCTTGCTGTTCGCGGGTGATGCCGAACTGTGCGGCGACGTTCTCGGCGGTGATACCCATGTGGTTCGGTGAAAACGGGTCGGTGAGGGCGCCGACCAGCATGTCGACCAGCTTGCTGTCGCCCATGCGCGCGCCGAAGCGGGCGGTGGGCATCAGGTAACCGGAGCGGCTCATGCTCTCGACGCCGCAGCCGATGGCCACATCGGTGTCGCCAAGCTGGATCGCATTGGCGGCGCTGATGATGGCCTGCAAGCCGGAGCCGCACAGGCGGTTCAGGGTCAGCGCGCAGGATTCCTTGGCCATGCCGGCATCCAGCGCCACCGCACGCGACACATACATGTCGCGGGCCTCGCCATGAATCACGTTGCCGCACACTAATTGCCCGATCCGGGCCGGATCGATATTGGCGCGGGAGATCGCTTCCTTGACCACCAGGGCGCCCAGCGCGGAGGATGAGAAGTCCTTGAGCGTGCCGCCGAAACTGCCGATTGCCGCGCGCACGCCGCTCACCACCACTACTTCGCGTTTACCCGCCATGTGTATTGCTCCCTTCGGAAAAAAATATCAACCCACCCAGCTGGCGACCCACAGCAACGCCAGCAACAGCAAGCACAGCACCAGAGTGCGCCATACCAGCCCTATCGTGCTCTGCATGAAATCGACATCGGCTTCCTCGCCCAGCCCCAGTTCCGGCCGCTCATTGAGCACGCCTGCTTCGTGCAGCGTCGCGCCAAGGCGCACGCCGAGCGCGCCGGCGCCGCTGGCCAGCAGTATGCCGGAAGACCCGTCCGGCCAACCGGCTGACTGGGTGCGCCAGCAATACACCGCGTCCTCGAAATCGCCGACGATGGCAAACGCGCCGGCAGAAACCCGCAGCGGCAACCAGTCAATAAAAGCGAAAGCGCTGCGCGCCATTTCTCCGAAAGCGCCGGCCTCGGGCGGGCCCCACTGCTCCTTGAAAAACAGGGCCAATCGGTACAGCACTGCGCCAGCGGGGCCGAACAGGACGAAGCACAACAGCGGCGCGAAAACATAGTGATGCGAAGCCACAAGCGCCTCCTCTATCGCCAGGCGCGCCACCTCCTGCGCACTCAGGTGTTCCGAGGTGCGCCCACGCCATTCGCCGAGCAGGGCGCGGGCGCGCTCCAGCTCGCCCATTCGCAGGCTCAAATGGATGTCGGTAAAATGGTGGCTGAACTGGCGGAAGCCCATCGTCAGATAGAGAGCGGCGACGCCGAACAAAAAACCCAGCGAGGGCTGTAGCCAGTCCAGCAGGATTTGCAGCGCCAGCACCAACGTCACGCCCGGCAGCACCGCGATCAGCCAGGCGATTCTGCCGTGCCGGCGCTGCCCGTCATTGAAACGCTCCGCCAGGAAATGTGCATAACGCGACAACGGCGCCAGCACGAAGCGTCTTTGCGCAAGCGGCTGCACTTGCTCAAGAATCAGTGCGATGACGATGGAAAACAGAGCCATTCGGAGTGGAACTGAGACAGCCGGGCGCGCCGGCTGGCAACGATTATCAGACCCTCAAAGATACCACAGCCGGCGCCGTCAGTCCCGGACAATCAGAAACCCAAATTCCGCGATTGAATTTCTCACGGCTCGGCAGCGGGGTTTTTAATGGTTCCCAGGACGAGGAATTTGATTCGTGCGCGAGGGTTGAGCCACCGAGCGGGGATTGCGGTGGTGATGGGTCTGTGAAGCGGATAATT
>JACQAO010000058.1 GCA_016194935.1 Betaproteobacteria bacterium | reverse complement strand
TTGGCACCTCGATGTCGGCTCATCACATCCTGGGGCTGTAGCCGGTCCCAAGGGTATGGCTGTTCGCCATTTAAAGTGGTACGTGAGCTGGGTTTAAAACGTCGTGAGACAGTTTGGTCCCTATCTGCCGTGGGCGTTGGAAGTTTGAAGGGGGCTGCTCCTAGTACGAGAGGACCGGAGTGGACGTACCTCTGGTGTACCGGTTGTCACGCCAGTGGCATTGCCGGGTAGCTAAGTACGGAAGAGATAAACGCTGAAAGCATCTAAGCGTGAAACTCGCCTTGAGATAAGACTTCCCGGGGGTTTAACCCCCCTGAAGGGTCGTCCAAGACCAGGACGTTGATAGGTCAGGTGTGGAAGCGCAGTAATGCGTTAAGCTAACTGATACTAATTGCCCGTGTGGCTTGATCCTATAACCTTGAGTGGTTAGAGGGTTCGCAATCGACATTACACGCATTACATAAACACAATCAAACCCATTACTTCTTCCAATTCAGTGCTCCCCCCTTCCCATCTCGAACAGGACCGTGAAACACCTCCGCGCCAATGATATTGCCCATTACGGGTGAGAAAGTAGGTCAGCGCCAGACATCCCATCTTTCATTATTTCGTTCTTCGAAATAATAGAAAGTGGCAGTCCCCAGAGTGGGACATCCCCATCTTCAAACCAAAGCCCTCGAAAGAGGGCTTTGGCGTTTGAGGGGTTCCTGTAAAATAATGGCTTCGGTTTCGCCGTCGCACAAACTCCATGAAGACTACCTTTCTCGATTTCGAACAGCCGATTGCCGAGCTGGATGCCAAGATTGAGGCCTTGCGCTTTGCGCAGGATGATTCGGCAGTGGATATTTCAGAAGAAATCGGCAGGCTCGAAAGCAAGAGTCAGAGCCTGACCAAGGAGATCTATGCCAAGTTGTCTTCATGGCAGATCGCCCAGGTGGCGCGTCATCCACAAAGACCTTATACGCTGGATTACATCGAAAACATGCTCACCGACTTCGAGGAGTTGCATGGTGACCGCGCTTTCGCCGACGATAATGCCATCGTCGGCGGCCTGGCGCGCTTCAATGGCCAGTCGGTGATGGTGATCGGCCACCAGAAGGGCCGCGACACCAAAGAAAAAATATTGCGCAACTTCGGCATGTCGCGCCCAGAAGGCTACCGCAAGGCGATGCGACTGATGAAGCTGGCGGAAAAATTTGGCATTCCGGTGCTGACGTTCGTCGATACGCCTGGCGCCTATCCGGGCATTGACGCGGAGGAGCGCGGGCAATCCGAGGCCATTGGCCGCAACCTTCTGGTGATGACGGAACTCAAGGTGCCGTTGATCTGCACCATCATCGGTGAGGGCGGCTCTGGCGGGGCGCTGGCGATTGCTGTCGGTGACGCGGTGCTGATGCTGCAATATTCGACGTACTCGGTAATCTCACCGGAAGGTTGCGCCTCGATACTCTGGAAGAGCGCAGAAAAGGCCAATGAGGCAGCCGAATCAATGGGCATCACCGCCGCCCGGCTGAAAACACTGGGGTTGATCGACCGCGTGGTGAGCGAACCACTCGGCGGCGCGCACCGCGATCCACGCGCCATGGCGTCCTCTCTCAAAAAAGCTCTACAGGATGCACTGCGGCAATTGACCGATCTGTCACCGGCGGAACTGGTCGAGCGCCGCTTTGAGCGGCTGATGAGCTATGGCAAATTCAAGGAACAGCAAGTCGCCTGATCCCCTGGGCGACGCACTGGCAGCCTGCCTGCGCCGTCACCTGACGCCAGGCCAATCCCTGGTCGCCGGCTTTTCCGGAGGCCGCGATTCGACCGCATTGCTGCACGCATTGCACAGGCTGCAGCCGGACTTCGGTTTTCAGTTAAGCGCTTGTCATGTCAATCACGGTCTCAGCCCGCATGCCGAAGAATGGCAAACATTCTGCGGCGACTTCTGCGACGCACTGGAGATAAAACTGCAAGTCGTTCGGGTCAAAGTCCCGCACGGCACGCCGCAAGGTCTGGAAGCTGCGGCGCGCGCCGAACGCTATGCCGCGTTTGGCGAACTGGACGGCGACTGGCTGGTGCTGGCTCAGCATCGCGGCGACCAGGCCGAAACCCTGCTCTTCAATTTGCTGCGTGGAACCGGGTTGAGTGGGGCGGCGGCAATGCAGGAAACACGCGAAGTGCGGCGAGGCATGCGCCTGATGCGGCCATTGCTGGATGTGGCGCGTAAGGATATCGAGAGCTACTTGCAGAAGCATGCCCTGAGTTGGGTGGAGGATGGCAGTAATGCAGATACCGGGTTCTCGCGCAATTATTTGCGCCATCAGGTACTGCCGGTGTTGCAGTCGCGTTTTCCCGCGGCAGAGGAAAATCTGGCGGCAGCTACCCGGCGTTTTGCCGAGGTTCTGGCGCTGCTCGACGACCTGGCAATCCTCGATCTGGGGGGCGCCCCGCCGCAATTCCCTATCGCAATTGCCAGCCTTGAAAGCATGACCGAGACGCGCGGGCGCAATCTGTTGCGTTTCCTGTTGGCGCGGCATGGCGCCAGAATTCCCAGCGAAGCGCGCCTGATTGAGGCATTGCGCCAGCTACTGGAAGCTGGACCGGACCGACATCCGGTCATTGTCTTTGGCGACTGGCAATTGTGCCGCAGGCGAGGGGAAGTGCATCTTGAGCCGGTTTGATCTGGATTCAATCCCTGGAGCGCCCGGTCAATAAACGCGCCAGATCCACGGCAGTGCGTACGCCCATTTTCTCGAAGATCCTGGAGCGATGAACTTCCACGGTACGCATGGCGATGTGCAATTCGTCGGCGGTGACTTTGTTGTATTTGCCGGCCAGGATGTACTCCATGACCTCGCGCTCACGCGGCGATAACTGCGCCAGCCGGGTGGCGATGTCGGCGTCGAGCGCTTGACGGTCGCGGCGACCGGCGTCCTGGGCTAGTGCGGCAATGACGCGGTCGACCAGATTATTGTCGTCAAACGGCTTCTCGATAAAATCGTATGCGCCCTTCTTCAGTGCGGCGACGGCTTGCGGTACATCGCCATGTCCGGTGAGAAAAATGATTGGCAGAGAACAGCCATGCGCCTGCAACTGGTCGAACAACTCCAGGCCGCTCATGCCCGGCATGCGAATATCGAGTATCAGGCAGCCGCAGAAATTTTCCTCCCACGCCGTCAGGAAAGCTTCTGCGTCGGGCCATGTGGCGGTTGGCACCTGACGCGAGCGCAGCAGCCAGTTCAGCGCGTCGCGCATTGCCTCGTCATCGTCAACGATATGCGCCAGCGCCTGATTCATGCGGGTATTTCCAGGTCGCCGCCAGCCGGCAGAGTCAGCCTGAATATGCTGCCGCCGGCAGGATTTTCCTCATACCAAAGTCTGCCGTGATGGCTCTCGATGATCGAACGACAGATGTTGAGACCCATCCCCATGCCTTCCGGTTTGGTGGTGAAGAACGGCAGGAATATTTTATCCAGGTCGGCTGCTGCGATGCCGCAACCATGATCCATGACGCTCACACATAGTTGTGCCTCCGGGTCCTGGCCGGAATAGTTTGCAGTGATCTCCAGCGTCCTAAATCTGATTTTTGCGAACTGCATCGATTCAACCCCATTTTTAATCAGATTGACGAATATCTGTTCGAGCAGAACCCGATCCCCGATGATACGCGGCAAGCTCGCCGAAATATCCAGGCGGATTTCCACGCCATGTTTGCGTGCCTCAGCTTCCAGCAGGCCTGCGGCGTCGGCAATGATTTCACCAAGATTGCAGGACGCCTGGCGCGGCTCGCTGCGCCGGGCAAACGCGTAGATGCGGCGGATCACCGCGCCAGCGCGCTGCGCCTGGCGACCAATTTTCTGCAAGGCTTCGACCAGGTCTGACTGTTGTATGTCCGCTTGTTCAATGCGGTTGAGGCAACCGGTACTGTAGCTGGAGATGGCGGCCAGCGGCTGGTTCAATTCGTGAGCCAGACTGGAGGCCATTTCGCCCATGGCGACCAGGCGGGCTGTGAACTGCAGCTTCTCTTCCTGTTGCCGGGCGTGATGCTCAAGACGTTTGGCTTCGGTAATGTCGAGCACCGAACTCAACCAGCCGAAGTGACGACCCCCGCCGTCGATCAGCGGCGCGGCATGCACCATGGTATGCACGGTATGTCCGTCCTTGTGTTGCAGGCGCGACTCGAAACCCTGCGTGGGCGCCTCGCCGGCGAGCACGCTGGCTGACTGTTGTTGATTGGCGTCCAGAAAGTCCGGATCCCAGTAGGGCATAGGGGGGCTGCTGCCAACGATTTCCTCGGCGCTGTAGCCCACCATGCGACAGAACGCCGGGTTGACGTAAATAATGCGGCCTTCCAGATCACGCGCGCGCAAGCCGGTTGCCAGGGAGTTTTCCATTGCCGTTCGGAAAGCGTATTCCTGGCGCAAAGCCTGTTCCGCTGCGAGACGCCACTGCATGTGACGGCGCAGCGCCCAGAGGCTCCAGAGCATGGCGCCCGCCAGAGCCATCACTGTGAATATCAGCAGGTTGCGCGCCAGCGAGGTTTTCTGCTCATACGCTTCGGCGCGCAGGATCAGTCCGTGACCGGGCGGATCAAATGGAATCTGGTAAGACATTTGTGAGTTGATCGCGGCAACCGCAGACTTGCTGCCCAGTATGCCTCCATCATTGGCAACGCTGACGCGATAACGCTCAGCCAGCCACCACGGCACCAGTTCGTCCAGCATGCGGCGCACTGAATAAGTGGCGACGATCATGCCGGCGTAACGGCCATTGGCGAACTGCGGCACATGCACCTCGAACTGTGCATCGCCCATTACTACAGCATAGGCTGGACTGTAGACCGGCTTGGCCAGCGCGCGCGCCAGCCGCAGGGTTTCGGCCATGGGTATGGCGGGTGAGGCCTCGCCAACCATGACTGTTGCCGAGGTTGGCGCAGGCAAGGCAACACGCAGAGCGCCGGATGCTGACAACCATGCAACCTGGTTCAGTCCGGTTTGGTTCGCCAGCAGGGAGCGAGCCTGCGGCTCAAATGATCTGCTGCGCGCAGTATCAGGCGCGAGATCGCTCGCCAGTTGCTGCAATTGTTCCTCGTTGCGCGTCAGGTGAAAATGAATATCCTGCTCCAGCCAGAGCATGTCGCTGATGAGCGTCACCCGTTGGTCCTCAATATCCGAGCGTTTGGATATCCATAGCAGGGCGCCGAGCGACAGCAGAAAAAACACCAGGGCGCCGCGCGGCAGCCACCACATCCAGCCGGAAGCGGCGGAAATCGCCGCGAGCGGCGGCGTGTTCGGTATGTGGGGAGTGACGGCCTCGTGCATGCCCGACATGGTAGCGCGCCGGCGCCGGCAGTGCTTGCTGCGGACATCCACAATAGCCGGAATTTCCCCTGCTCGGCATAATTTACGCACCCGCTATTCCGGGACCATAAATAACTAAATTGGAGGAGGTCATCATGAAGCTACACAGCCTGGTTGTTGGCATCGCAGCCGCTGTATTGTCATTGTCGGTGTCGGCTCAGCAACCCATCGTCATCAAGTTCAGCCATGTTGTTGCAGTCGATACGCCAAAAGGCAAGGCGGCGGAACGCTTCAAGATGCTGGCCGAGGAGCGCACCAAGGGCAGGGTAAAAGTCGAGGTGTACCCCAACAGCCAGCTCTACAAGGACAAGGAAGAGATGGAAGCCTTGCAGTTGGGCGCGGTGCAGATGCTGGCGCCGTCGCTGGCGAAATTCGGCCCTCTCGGCGAGCGCGAATTCGAGGTCTTCGACCTGCCTTATATCTTTGACAATTACGCGGATCTGCACAAGATAACGCAGGGCCCCATCGGCGCCAACCTGCTGAAAAAACTCGATAGCAAGGGCATCCACGGCCTGGCTTTCTGGGATAACGGTTTCAAGGTCATGAGTGCTAACAAGCCGCTCAGGATGCCTGCGGATTTCAAGGGGCTGAAAATGCGTATTCAGTCATCCAAGGTGCTCGATTCGCAGATGCGCGACCTCGGCGCGATTCCCCAGGTGATCGCGTTTTCCGAGGTCTATCAGGCGTTGCAGACGGGTGTAGTGGATGGTACGGAAAATCCGCCGTCGAATCTGTATACGCAGAAGATGCATGAAGTGCAAAAGTACGTGACGCTGTCGGATCACGGCTACCTCGGCTATGCGGTGATCGTGAACAAGAAATTCTGGGATGGCCTGCCGGCGGACATCCGCACGATCCTGGATGGGGCCATGAAGGACGCCACCAAGTATGCCGACGATATCGCCAAGCAGGAGAACGACGATGCGCTGGCCAAAGTGAAGGCGTCCGGCAAGTCTGAAATCATCACCTTGACGCCCGAAGAAAAGAAGGCCTGGAAAAAAGTCCTGGTGAAAGTGCATCAGGAGAACGAGGCGCGTATCGGCAAGGATCTGATCCAGTCGATCTACAAGGAAACCGGTTTCGATCCGGCCAAGCTGTAAGCCCAAGTCTTGCGAATGCCGCCTGCGCCCCAGGCGCGGCGGCTGGCGCGCGCCCACCGGGGAGTGTCCATGCTTAACCGATTCCTGAATCATCTTGAGGAATGGATTATCACGTTCCTGATGGGTGCGGCGACCATTATCATTTTCGTCGCCGTGATACACCGTTATGCATCAGGCCTGGCCGTGCCGGTTTTGCAGGACTGGCTGCTGACGCTCAACCTGAGCTGGGCGCAGGAGCTGTGCATCATCATGTTCGTATGGATGGCCAAGTTCGGTGCGGCGTATGGGGTACGCAGCGGCATCCACGTCGGCGTCGACGTCCTGATCAACCGCATGCAGGACAAGTGGCGCAGGAGTTTCGTGCTGTTCGGTTTGCTGGCAGGCATGAGTTTCACGGGCATCGTCGGCACTCTCGGCGTTCGCTTCGTCTGGGAAAACGGCATGCACTACGCGCTTTTCCACGCCCTCGGCCTGGATATCGGAGTCCTGCCGGAAGGGCCAACCACGCCCGATCTGGAATGGCCCACCTGGATGGTGTACAGCGCGGTGCCGCTCGGCTCGTATCTGATGTGTTTCCGGTTCATTCAGGTGGCGCACGCCTTCTGGCGGACGGGCCAACTGCCGCACCATGATCACGGCCATGTCGAAGGCCTTGAGGACATCCGTGATGAGGACATCGCGCCTTTGAATCTCGATGACAATCTGCACCCGCGCAGTGTTGGCTTTAATGAGGGAGAGCGGAAATGAGCGCCGCCATTATTTTCGTGTTGTTGTTCCTGCTCATGTTGACCGGCATGCCGGTTTCGATCTCGCTGGGGCTGACGGTGCTGACTTTTCTGTTCACCATGACCCAGGTGCCGATTGAGGCTGTGGCGCTGAAGTTGTTCACCGGCATCGAAAAGTTCGAGATCATGGCCATCCCGTTCTTCATTCTGGCCGGTAATTTTCTCACCCACGGCGGCGTAGCGCGGCGCATGATTAATTTTGCCACCTCCATGGTGGGCCACTGGTACGGCGGCCTTGGACTATCCGGAGTGATGGCCTGCGCGTTGTTTGCGGCTGTGTCCGGCTCATCCCCGGCAACGGTGGTGGCGATCGGCTCGATCCTGATGCCGGCGATGGTCAAGGCGGGTTTCCCCAAGCGCTTTGGCGCCGGAGTCATCACCACTTCCGGCGCGCTGGGCATCCTGATTCCGCCGTCAATCGTGATGGTGATGTATTCGGTGTCGACCAACACTTCAGTGGGCGCGCTCTTCATTGCCGGCGTGGTGCCGGGCCTGCTGTTGGCGTGCTTTCTCGGCGCCACCACTTTTTATCGTGCCTGGAAAAACGGCTATCCGCGTCAGGCCAGGGCTTCCTGGGGCGTGCGCTGGCGCAGCTTCCGCGAATCAATTTGGGGGTTGCTGCTGATTGTGGTGGTGATGGGCGGCATTTACACCGGCATTTTCACGCCCACCGAAGCAGCGGCGATGAGTGCGGTGTATGCTTTTTTTGTCGCCGTATTTGTATACAAAGACATGAGTTTCAAGCAGGTGCCGAAGGTACTGCTTGATTCCGCCAACATGAGCGCAATGCTGCTCTACATTATCACCAACGCCGTGTTGTTCTCCTTCCTGCTGACCTCCGAGCAGATTCCGCAGGTGATGGCGGATTGGCTGATAGCCCAGGGGCTCGGCCCGATAGGCTTTCTGCTGGTGGTGAATATCCTGCTGCTGCTGGCCGGTAATGTCATGGAACCCAGCTCCATCGTGCTGATCATGGCGCCGATCCTGTTTCCCGTGGCGGTAAAACTGGGTATCGACCCGGTACACTTCGGCATCCTGATCGTCGTCAACATGGAAGTCGGCATGTGCCATCCGCCGGTCGGCCTCAACCTCTATGTGGCCAGCGGTATTACCAGGATGGGCATTACCGAACTGACCATCGCGGTGTGGCCCTGGCTGCTCACCATGCTGGTGTTCCTGGTGCTGGTGACTTACTGGCCGGCCATGTCGTTGTGGCTGCCGAAAGCGGTCGGCATGATGTAATTCCATTTCCAGATCATCCGTGACTTTGTTGACTTCACCTTGCCGTGTTAATCACACTGTCTGCGGCTCGTCTTCGCGTCACAAATGACCTGGAAATGGAATAAGGACACCGAAATTCCCTTCGGCGCAGGGGATTAATGCGATAAAATGGGCATTTTTCCCCTGGAGAAACCGGATGGCTGTTGAACGTACCCTTTCCATCATCAAACCCGATGCCGTAGCCAAAAATGTCATTGGCAAGATTTACGCGCGCTTCGAGGCCAACGGCTTGAAGATTGTCGCTGCGCGCATGATGCATCTGTCCAAGCGTGAAGCCGAAGGCTTCTACGCGGTGCACCGCGAACGGCCTTTTTTCAAGGACCTGGTCGAGTTCATGATCTCCGGCCCGGTGATGGTGCAGGTGTTGGAAGGCCCGGGCGCGGTACTCAAAAATCGTGAACTGATGGGCGCCACCGACCCGAAAAAAGCCGATAAAGGCACCATCCGTGCCGATTTCGCCGACAGTATCGACGCCAACGCGGTGCATGGTTCGGATGCGCCCGAAACTGCTGCCGCCGAGATCGCTTATTTTTTTCCGGCGCTCAACGTTTACACACGTTAATGACCATCAACCTCCTCGATCTGGATGCCGCCGGCCTGAACGATTATTTTGCCCGCATGGGCGAAAAACCGTTACGCGCCAAACAGGTATTGCGCTGGCTGCATCGTTTCGGCGAGGGTGATTTTGAGCGCATGACTGATGTCGCCAAGAGCCTGCGAGCCAAGCTGGCTGCGGACGCCAGCGTGACACCGCCGCAACTGCTGCGCGACAGCGCAGCGGAAGACGGCACGCGCAAGTTTCTGTTTGACGTGGGTAATGGCAACGCCATTGAGACCGTATTCATTCCTGAAGCTGATCGCGGCACTCTGTGCGTATCCACCCAGGCCGGCTGTGCGCTGGATTGCGCGTTTTGTTCCACCGGCAAGCAGGGATTCAACCGCAATCTGACAGCAGCCGAAATCATCGGCCAGTTGTGGCAGGCGAATCATGCGCTGGGCAGGGATCCGCACGGCGAGCGGATCATCAGCAATGTCGTGTTGATGGGCATGGGCGAGCCGCTGGCCAATTATGAAAACGTTCTGCGTGCACTCCGCCTGATGCTGGACGACAATGCCTACGGCCTGTCGCGTCGGCGCGTGACCCTGTCGACCTCGGGCATCGTGCCGGCAATGGATAGGCTGCGTGAGGATTGCCCGGTGGCGCTGGCGGTGTCGCTGCATGCGCCGAACGACGCCTTGCGCGACCGCCTGGTGCCGATCAACCGGAAATACCCGCTGGCCGAACTGATGGCCGCCTGCCGCCGCTATCTCGAAACCGCGCCGCGCGATTTCGTCACCTTCGAGTATGTGATGCTGGATGGCGTCAATGACCACGATGGCGATGCGCGCGAATTATTGCGGCTGGTGCGCGATGTGCCGTGCAAGTTCAACCTGATCCCTTTCAACCCGTTTCCACAATCCGGATTCCGCCGTTCCGGCGCGGAGAAGATACGACGTTTTTCCGAGATACTGATGACCGCCGGGATAGTCACCACCACCCGCAAGACGCGCGGTGATGACATAGACGCCGCTTGCGGCCAACTGGCTGGCCAGGTGCAGGATCGTACCTCGCGTACCACACGAACCACACGTACCACGCACGCCCTCAAGTCGATCCAGGTTGCGGAGATTGCACCATGAAAAATGCCGCAATACTTTCCGCGCTGATGCTGGCCGCGTCGATCAGCGGTTGCGCCGGCGCCTATCGAGACGCCGACCCATCGGCCGAGCGGCCGGTGTCGGAGCAGACCGCGACCAGCAACGCCGGTCACCGTGCCAAGGTGCATACCGAGCTGGGCTCGCTGTACTTGCAACGCGGCAATATGGGGGTGGCGCTGGAGGAGGCGCGCGCAGCAGTTTCCGCGGACGCAAATTACGCGCCGGCGTATAACCTGATGGGTTTGGTGTATATGCAGGTCCGTGAAAACGCTGCCGCCGAAAAAAGTTTTCAGCAGGCGCTGTCACTGGCGCCGAATGATCCGGAAATCAATAACAGTTTCGGCTGGTTTCTCTGCCAGACCGGCCAGGAACAGCGTTCGATGCGCTATTTCCACCTGGCGATCATGAATCCGCTCTATGCAACGCCCGCCATGCCGTATGCCAATGCCGGCATTTGCTCGCTGCGCCTCAAGGACGACAAGGCCGCTGAGGACTATTTCACCAAGTCCTTGCGCCTGGATCCCAACAATAGCCGGGCGATTTTTTTCCTGGCCGACATTGCTTTTCGTCATGGCAGATTGGCAGAAGCGCGGCAGTACCTGGTTGAACTGCACAAGCTGACGGAGTCAAGCCCGGAATCCTTGTGGCTGGCGGTACGCATCGAACGTGCGTCAGGCGACAAGGAGGCGGAGGCCCGCTATGCCGCGCTATTGCGCAAAAAATTTCCCGGCAGTCCGGAACAACAGAAGTTGATGCAGGGGCGCTTCGAGTGAGAGACCGCCAGGAATTGCCCGAGCAGCCGCGTTCCGCCCCCGCCCCCGCCCCCGCCGAGGCCGGGCTGGTGGATTTATTCGGCATGCCCATCCCATCGGGTGACTCGCCGGGACGCCGTCTGCGCGAAGCGCGCGAGACGCGCGGTCTTTCAATTGCCGATGTGGCGAATTCGATCAAGTTCAGCACGCGGCAGATTGAAACCGTCGAGCGCGATGATTTCGACAGACTGCCCGGCGCCACTTTTGTGCGCGGTTTCATTCGCAGCTACGCAAAATTATTGCAACTCGACATACAACCCCTGCTGGCAATGCTGGACCAGGAAAAGCCGCAGACGGCCACGGTGATACAGTTGCCGAAAGATACCGGCGCGGCCTTGCCGCAAGCCGGCGAACAACGCAGCTATCTGCCTTATTTTGCATTGCTGCTGACGTTGCTGGCCTTGTTCGTCGCCTTTGCGACCTATTTTGACTGGCCGGGAGGATCGGCAAAGCCGGCCAGCATTGCCGTCGCGCCGATTGCGCAGCCGCTCCAGGCGCAAGTCGAACAACCCGCAGCCACATCCGTCGAGCCGGGCCAAGCGGCGCAGCCGGTGACTCAGTCGTCCGACCCGGATATGCGCCAGTTGATTTTTGTCTTCGATGACAAGTCCTGGATCGAGGTCAAAGACGCCACGCAGCGCGTGATTTTTGCCCAGAATAATGCGCCCGGCACGCGCCAGGTGGTCAATGGCAAGCCGCCTTTTGCACTGGTGATCGGGAATGCCACGCACGTCCAGTTGCTGTATGGGGATCAACAGGTTGACCTGCATCCATACACCAAGGTCGACGTGGCGCGGCTGACCCTCGAATGAACGCCGCGGATCGGCAATTACGCGCAGCGGCGACGCCGCGCAGAGGTTCACGCCAAACCATGGTGGGCGGGGTCGCCATCGGCGGCGGCGCACCCATCGTGGTGCAGGCTATGACCAACACCGATACCGCCGATGATTTCACCACCGCCATGCAGGTGGCGCAACTGGCGCGCGCCGGCTCGGAGATTGTCCGCATCACCGTGAATACCCGCGAGGCTGCGGCGGCGGTGCCGAAGATCCGCGAGCGTTTACTGAAAATGAATCTGCAGGCGCCGTTGGTCGGCGATTTCCATTTCAACGGCCATAAGCTCCTGGAAGAAGTGCCGGAATGCGCGGCGGCGCTCGACAAGTTGCGGATTAATCCGGGCAATGTCGGCAAGGGCAAAGCCCGCGACGAACAATTCGCGCGCCTGATCGAGATTGCCTGCCGCCACGACAAGCCGGTGCGGATCGGCGTGAATTGGGGCAGCCTTGACCCGGCGCTGCTGGCTCGCATCATGGATGAGAACGCCAAGCGCATCACGCCGAAAAACGCCATCGAGGTGATGCGCGAAGCCATGGTTGCTTCCGCCCTTGAGAGTGCCGCCAAAGCCGAGGAAGTTGGCCTGGCCGGTGACAAGATCGTACTTTCCTGCAAGGTTTCCGGAGTGCAGGACTTGATCGCCGTGTATCGTGACCTGGCTGCGCGTTGCGATTATCCCTTGCACCTGGGCTTGACCGAAGCCGGCATGGGTTCCAAAGGCATCGTCGCTTCCACGGCGGCGCTGGCGGTGTTGTTGCAGGAAGGCATCGGCGACACCATTCGCGTGTCTTTGACGCCGGAACCGAATGGCGACCGGACGCGCGAAGTGATCGTGGCCCAGGAAATTTTGCAGACTATGGGATTGCGCGCGTTTACTCCGCTGGTGGCGGCTTGCCCCGGTTGCGGCCGCACCACCAGCACGGTGTTTCAGGAATTGGCGCAAGACATCCAGTCCTATGTGCGTGAGCAGATGCCGACCTGGCGTTTGCAGCGCATCGGCGTCGAGAATATGACCCTGGCGGTGATGGGGTGCGTAGTCAACGGCCCCGGCGAAAGCAAGCATGCCAACATCGGCATCAGCCTGCCCGGCACCGGCGAGACGCCGGTGGCGCCGGTGTATGTCGATGGCGAGCGCACGGTGACGCTGAAAGGCGAAAATATCGCCGGCGAATTTCGCACCATCATTGACGACTACATCGTGCGCAAGTATCCGCAGCGTCTCGCCTGAATCGGCAGCAACCTATGAGTCAAGCCATGCAAGCCATACGCGGGATGAACGATGTCCTGCCCGACGAAGCGACCCAGTGGGAGCAACTCGAAGACACCCTGCGCGACTGGCTGAGCACTTATGGCTACCGGCCGATACGCATGCCGCTGGTGGAACAGACGGCGCTATTTACGCGCGCCATCGGCGCGGTCACTGACATCGTCGAGAAGGAGATGTATTCCTTCGAAGACCGGCTCAACGGCGAACAACTGACACTGCGTCCGGAAGGCACTGCCGGCTGCGTGCGCGCCGCGCTTCAGCACAATCTGCTGTATGACGGCCCGAAGCGGCTCTGGTACCAGGGACCGATGTTCCGCCACGAAAGGCCGCAGAAAGGCCGTTCGCGCCAGTTTCACCAGGTTGGCGTGGAGGCGCTGGGTTTCGGCGGGCCGGACATCGACGCCGAACTGATCCTGATGTGCCAGCGGCTATGGGACGATCTGGGCCTTACGGATATCCGCCTGGAACTCAACTCGCTCGGCCAGAGCGAGGAACGGCAACAGCACCGCCTGGCCTTGATCGGCTACCTGGAAAGCCATGCCGCGCGACTCGATGCCGATGCCCAGCGCCGCCTGCACAGCAACCCGCTGCGCATCCTCGACAGCAAGAATCCCGAGATGCAGGAGATTGTAGAAGGGGCGCCCAAGTTGATGGATTACCTTGGGACGGATTCGCTCAAACATTTTGAAGGCTTGCAGGTGCTGCTGAAAGATGCAGGGATTCCCTACCGCATCAACCCGCGCCTGGTGCGTGGTCTCGATTATTACAACCTCACGGTCATCGAATGGGTGACCGACAGCCTCGGTGCGCAAGGTACGGTATGCGCCGGAGGCCGCTACGATGGCTTGTTCGCCCAGTTGGGCGGCAAGCCGCAGCCCGCCTGCGGCTTTGCGATGGGTATCGAGAGATTGCTGATGCTGTGGCAGGGGAGCGGCGGCAAGGTCATCGCTCCTGCCCCCGATGTGTATGTCGTGCACCAGGGTGAAGCGGCGCAGCGTTTTGCCTTCAGGGTCGCCGAGGGAATGCGCGATAATGGCTATACGGTGCAACTGCATTGCGGCGGCGGCAGTTTCAAGTCGCAAATGAAGCGCGCCGATGCTTCAGGTGCGGCGCTGGCCGTGATTATCGGCGATGACGAGGCTGCGGCCAGCGAAGTGACCTTGAAGCCCTTGCGCCAGGCAACCGGGCAGCGGCGCGTGGCTTACGATCAACTCGCCGAAGCAATCGGCGAACTGCTTTTTGAATGGGAAGACGAAAATGGCGGTATATGACCTCGAAGAACAGGAACAGCTCGACGAGCTGAAAACCTGGTGGAAGCAATACGGCAACCTGATCACGGCAGTGGTGGTAGCTGTGTCGGTCGGCGTGATCGGCTGGCAGGGCTGGAACTGGTGGCAGCGCAATCAGGCCGGGCAGGCTGCCGCTGTGTATGCGGTGGTCGAGCAGGCGGCCCGCGAGCATGACGCAAAAAAAGCGCTGGCGGCTACCGGCGAGTTGACCGACAAGTTTTCCGGTACTGCCTATGCCGGCCTGGCGGCTTTGCTTTCATCCAAGTTGCAAGTTGATGCCGGCGATCTCAAAACCGCCAAGCTGCAACTCGGCTGGGCTGTTGAGAACGCCCGTGGCAACGCGTTGCGCGACCTGGCGCGTTTGCGCCTGGCGGCAGTGCTGCTGGATGAAAAAGCCTATGACGAAGCACTCAAGCAACTGGCTGTCGAACCAGCCCCGGCGTTTGCGCCGCGCTATGCCGAACTCAAGGGCGATATTTTTGTTGCGCTGGGCAAACCGGAGGAGGCCAGGACGGCTTACCAGACAGCCCTGGCAAAACTTGATGCAGCACGGAACTCAGCCGCCGATCAGAGTCGCGCGCAATATCGGGACATGCTCCAGGTCAAGCTCGAAGCGTTGGGAGGCAAAAAGCCATGAGGAATTCGACGCTGGCAAATTCATTCGTGGCGTTGTTGATCGTAGTGCTGGTTGGCGGCTGTTCGACGATAGAAAAGCTCAACCCGTTTTCCAGCAGCGACCCCAAGCAGAAGCCGGCGGAACTGGTGGCATTTACCCCGACGCTGGAATTGCGCAGCGCCTGGCAGGCCAGTGTCGGCGGCAGTGGCGAATACGTGCTCACTCCGGCAGTGGTGGGCGACAGTGTTTATGCGGCGGCGCAGGACGGCACGCTGGCCCGTTACGACGATGGTCGCCAGGTGTGGCGTATCGCCGCCGGACAGGCGGTGTCCGGCGGCGTCGGCAGTGACGGCAAGCTGGTCGTGGTAGGCACGCCCAAGGGCGAAGTGCTGGCTTTCGATGCAGCCACCGGCAAGCCGGCATGGAAGGCCAGCGTCAGCTCGGAAGTGCTGGCGGCGCCGGTGGTGGGCGACGGGATGGTGGCGGTGCGCAGCGGCGATTCGCGCATCTTCGCCTTTGAAGCGGCGGACGGCAAACGACGCTGGGTGTACCAGCGCAGTACTCCGGCGCTGTCCTTGCGCAGCAATGTTGGCGTGATCATAACCGGCCATGCCGTGTTGGCCGGCTTCCCCGGCGGCAAGCTGGTGGCGGTGAGTACCGCCAACGGGGTAGCGTTGTGGGAAGGCACGGTGGCAATACCCAAGGGCTCTACCGAACTTGAGCGCATCGTCGATATCACCAGCGCACCTGTGGTCGAGGGACGCGAAGTGTGCGCCGTGGCGTATCAGGGGCGCGTCGCCTGCTTCGATACGGGCAGCGGCAACCTGCTCTGGTCGCGGGAAATCTCCAGCAGCGCCGGCCTCGATATGGACGCCAAGGGTGTGTACGTGAGTGATGAAAATGGCGTGCTGCAGGCTTTCGACCGGAGCAACGGCGCGAGCCTGTGGAAACAGGACAAACTGCTCAGGCGCCAACTGTCCCGACCTCTGGTGCTGGGCAGCCCGTTGAGCGGCTATCTTGCCGTGGCGGATTACCAGGGCATTGTGCACCTGCTGCGGCGCGATGACGGCAGTTTCGCAGCGCGCATTGCCAGTGACGGCAGCGCGGTTTCGGCGGATCCGTTAAGCATCAAGAATGGGCTGGTGATACAGACGCGCAATGGCGGGATTTACGCCTTGACCTCGAAATGAGACGAAGCTTGTGGCTGTGATCGAAGCGCATTATGAATCCCACTCTGGTCATCGTCGGCCGTCCCAACGTCGGCAAGTCAACGCTCTTCAATCGCCTCACCAGAACCCGTGATGCGCTGGTAGCCGATCTGCCGGGCTTGACGCGCGACCGTCACTACGGTCGTGGTCGCCTCGGCGACAAACCCTATCTGGTGGTCGACACTGGCGGCTTCGAACCTTCTGCGAAAGACGGCATCATGCATGAAATGGCGCGCCAGGCCGAGGCCGCCATCGCTGAAGCCGATGTATTGCTGTTTGTGGTGGATGGCCGTGCCGGCCTGACAGCGCAGGACCAGGCCATCGCGGATCGTCTGCGCAGGACAGGGCGACCGCTGCTGCTGGTGGTCAATAAGGGCGAAGGGATGAACCGTCCGGTGGTAGCGGCGGAATTTCACGAACTCGGCTGCGGCGTGCCGCTGGTGGTTTCCGCCGCGCATGGCGATGGCGTGCATGCACTGGTAGACGAAGCGCTGGCGGCGTTTCCCGCAGAGCAGGAAGCTGCGGAAGACAGTGCCGGCCCGCGCGTGGCGGTGGCCGGGCGTCCCAATGTCGGCAAGAGCACCTTCATCAATACCCTGCTGGGCGAAGAGCGCGTCATCGCCTTCGACATGCCCGGCACCACCCGCGACGCCATTGAAGTGCCATTTTACCGTAATGGCCGCGATTACACCTTGATCGACACGGCAGGCTTGCGGCGTCGTGGCAAGGTGTTCGAGACAGTCGAAAAATTTTCCGTGATCAAAACTCTGCAAGCCGTCGAAGAGTGCAATGTGGTGGTGCTGATGGTCGACGCCAGCCAGGATATTTCCGACCAGGACGCGCACATCGCCGGTTTTGCCATCGAGGCCGGTCGGGCGCTGGTGGTGGCGGTGAACAAGTGGGACGCAGTCGACGATTACCGCCGCGAGATTGTCAAAATGAATATCGAGCGCAAGCTGAATTTTCTCGGTTTTGCCCGCGTGCACTACATCTCTGCGCTGAAGGGCGAGGGTATCGCCGGCGT
Organism: Betaproteobacteria bacterium; assembly: GCA_016194935.1. Classification (GTDB taxonomy): domain Bacteria; phylum Pseudomonadota; class Gammaproteobacteria; order Burkholderiales; family Rhodocyclaceae; genus JACRAR01. Next base: position 27,696 of record JACQAO010000058.1, on the reverse strand, counting down.
GCTCGCTTCTGTGGACAAAGCCTGGGCTGCGGCCATGAGCAATCTGTCGACACCCAAACTGACGCGCGCCCTGATCGCGGCAGTCGCCAAGCAGGCGCCGCCGCGCCACGGCATCTTCCGTCCCAAGCTGCGCTATGCCCACCAGGGCGGACGCAATCCGCCGCTGATCGTGATTCACGGAAATGCCCTGGAGCATGTCCCCGATTCATACCGGCGCTACCTGGAGCACACTTTCATGACAGGCTTCAAGCTGCAAGGCACGCCATTGCGCGTTCAATTCAAGAGCGCGCGTAATCCGTTTGGAGAGAAGGACGGTTGAGAACGATGGCTGCAATGAGAGGTCAAAACGCTGCAATTTATCGTCCCCGGCGCATGCTGCTGGCAGGGCGCCGAAAAATGTTTTACAGTGAGCACTTAAACCAGAGCCGAGGGCCGCACCATGAGCAATAAAGGGCAATTTTTACAAGACCCGTTCCTGAACGTGCTACGCAAAGAGCATGTTCCGGTTTCGATTTACCTGGTCAATGGCATCAAGCTGCAAGGCCAGATCGAGTCCTTCGACCAGTACGTGGTATTGCTCAAGAACACCCTGACACAGATGGTTTATAAGCACGCCATCTCGACCATCGTGCCGGGCCGCCCGGTCAGCATTGCAACGGAAGACGACGGCGATTGAAAATTGTCGCTCAGGCAACTCCGGGAATTAACGCCGAGTCGCCAGCCACAGCCATCAGAGCAATCCTGGTACAACTGGATTTTGGCGAGGGCGGCTATGCCGAGCGCCTGTCCGAATTCGAATTGCTCGCCGCCAGCGCCGGCCTCCGGGCGCAGGCGGTGATTCATGGCAAGCGCCAGGCGCCCGACGCCGCCACCTATGCCGGCAAAGGCAAAGTCGGGGAGATTGCTGCGGCTGCCCGTCTGCATGCCGCTGACATCGTCATTTTCAATCACGAACTCAGCGCCGGCCAGCAACGCAACCTGGAAAAAATCCTGGAGTGTCGCGTCGTCGACCGTTCTGCGCTGATCCTCGATATCTTTGCCCAGCGTGCGAAAAGCCACGAAGGCAAACTGCAAGTGGAGCTGGCGCAGTTGCAGCATCTATCCACCCGCCTGGTGCGCGGCTGGACCCACCTGGAGCGGCAGAAAGGCGGCATTGGCCTGCGCGGCCCAGGCGAAAAGCAGTTGGAGACCGACCGGCGGCTGCTGGGCAAGCGCGTCGCGTTTCTCAAGGAACGCCTGAAACTGCTGCAGCGCCAGCGCGCCGTGCGGCGCCGGGCGCGGACGCGGGGCGATCTGCTGTCGGTCTCGCTGGTCGGATATACCAACGCCGGCAAGTCGACCCTGTTCAACGCTTTGACCAAGGCCGGCAGCTATGCTGCCGACCAGCTTTTCGCCACCCTCGACACTACTTCGCGCCGCTTATTCATTCCCGGGGTCGGGCAAATCGTCATCTCCGATACCGTCGGCTTCATCCGCGACCTGCCGCATGCGCTGGTCGCGGCTTTTCATGCGACGCTGGAGGAGACGGCGGAATCCGATTTATTGTTGCATGTGGTGGATTCGGCCAGTGCCGACCGTGATCAGCAAATCAGCGCCGTGAACCTGGTGCTGTCCGAGATCGGCGCAGCGGACGTGCCGCAGATCATCGTATGGAACAAGACGGATATTACCGCCGCCGCGCCCGCAGTTGAGCGTGACGAGTATGCTAAAATCGCCCGTGTTCGTATGAGTGCGCGCACCGGTGCAGGCTTGGAGTTGATGCGCGCCGCGTTGGCCGAGGTGGCGCGCGAGCATCCCTCGCGCATACAGATAACGGCAGATGCCGCCGCTTGATTGTGACTTACGATTTTCTACGCTGCAAAATTTCATTCCCGACAGCAGGATAAAACCAGTGATTACAGCCTTACTCATGTCGATGAATAACCACGGATGGGGCAACAGGCCTGATCCCGGCGGCAACAACGGTAATAAGGGCGGCGGCCCGCCCGATCTGGAAGAATTGTGGCGCGACCTGAATCGCCGTCTCTCCACCCTGTTCGGCAAGAAGAGCGGCGGCAACGGCGGCAATGGCGGCGGCGATGCGCGTCCGCCGTTGAATATGCGCCAGTTCGGCGGTGGTATCGGCTTGTTGCTGGTGCTGGTGGCAGTGATCTGGCTGGCGAGCGGCTTCTATATCGTCGATGCCAGCCAGCGCGGCGTAGTGCTGCAGTTCGGCAGCTACAAGGAAACCACCGATCCCGGTCTGCATTTGCGCCTGCCCTGGCCGATCCAGAGCCATGAGATCGTCAACCTTTCCGGCGTACGCACTGTCGAAGTCGGCTATCGCGGCTCCGAAAAGAACAAGGTGCTCAAAGAGGCGCTGATGCTCACCGACGATGAAAATATCGTCATGGTGCAATTCGCCGTGCAGTATTTGCTCAAGGACCCGGTGAATTACATTTTCAAGAACCGTAATCCCGACGATGCGGTAATCGGCGCGGCTGAGACCGCGATCCGCGAGATCGTCGGCAAGAGCAAGATGGACTTTGTGCTTTACGAAGGCCGCGAGCAGATCGCCGTGAATACCCAGAAACTGATCCAGGAGATTCTCGACCGTTACGATACCGGCGTGCTGATCCGCTCGGTCACCATGCAGAGCACCCAGCCGCCGGAGCAGGTGCAGGCGGCATTTGACGATGCTGTCAAAGCCGGCCAGGATCGTGAGCGGCAGAAGAACGAGGGCCAGGCCTACGCCAACGATGTGATTCCGCGCGCGCGCGGCGCGGCGGCGCGGCTAACGGAGGAGTCCAATGGCTACAAACAGCGCGTCATCGCCAATGCCGAGGGCGAGGCCAGCCGCTTCAAGCAGATACTCGTCGAATACAACAAGGCGCCGGAAGTGATGCGCAGCCGCATGTATCTCGATACCGTGCAGCAGGTTTTATCCAGCACCAGCAAGATCATGATCGATGCCAAGGGCGGCGGCAACCTGCTCTACCTGCCGCTCGACAAGGTGATGCAGGCAGCTGGTGCGCCGGCTGCCGTTGTGGCGCCTGAGGCCGCAGTAATCCCGCATCCGGCGCAGAATGTGACGAACGAAGTTGCGCCGCCGCAACTGGAAAGGCAGGATGGCAACGTCACGCGCTCGCGCGACGCCCTGCGTTCGCGCGAACGGGGAGAACGCTGATGCGCCGCAGTTTACCCTTCGTTATTTCCACGCTGCTTTTAGTCATGCTGGTACTGTCATTGACGGTGTTCACCGTCGATCAGCGTCAATATGCAATTATTTTTCAACTGGGCGAAGTCAAGGAAGTGATACTCAAGCCCGGCCTGAATTTCAAATGGCCGTTGATCCAGAATGTGCGGCTCTTTGATAAACGCATCCTGACCATGGATTCGCCGGAGCCGGAACGCTTCCTGACGGCGGAGAAAAAGCCGGTGCTGGTGGACTCCTACGTCAAATGGCGCATCCGCGACGTCAAGCAGTATTACATCAGTGTCGGCGGCGACGAATTTGTCGCCAAGACGCGGCTGGCGCAAACGGTGAACTCCGGTCTGCGCGAGGAATTCGGCAAGCGCACGGTGCATGATGTGGTGTCCGGCGAACGCGAAAAAATCATGGCCGAGGTGCAGCGCAAAGCCGATGCGGACGCCCGCACCATGGGAGTGGAGATCATCGATGTGCGCCTGAAGCGGGTGGACTTTACGCCCGAGGTGTCGGATTCCGTATATCGCCGCATGGAGTCGGAGCGCAAGCGCGTCGCCAATGAGTTGCGCTCGCAGGGCGCCGCCGAGGCTGAGAAAATCAAGGCTGACGCCGACCGGCAGCGCGAGATCATCATCGCCGAAGCTTACCGCGATGCGCAGAAAATCAAGGGCGAAGGCGATGCCAGGGCTTCCGCCATCTACGCCCAGGCGTTTGGCCAGAACCCGGAGTTCTACCGGTTCTACCGCAGTCTCGAAGCATATCGCCAGAGCTTCAAGAACAAATCCGACATGCTGGTGGTCGATCCAAGTTCGGAGTTCTTCAAGTACCTGAAGGGCAGCGGCAAAAGCGGCAAGTGACGGCTCGAAGTTGACATGCTGACCTTGTTCCTGCTGGCGCTTGGACTGATGCTGGTGCTCGAAGGCTTGTTGCCGTTCTTTGCACCCAGACTGTGGCGCGATGGATTCCGCCGCGTCACCGAGCTGGGCGATGGACAGATACGTTTTTTCGGTTTGATCTCGATGCTGGCCGGGCTGGTTTTGCTCGTCATTTTCAAATAGGTTGTTCCACCATGCGCCGCTGGCTCTTGCCCGAAGCAATCGAAGATGTGTTGCCGACCGAGGCCTGGCATCTGGAAACCCTGCGCCGCCGTCTGCTCGACGAATTCCGTTGTCATGGCTATGAATTTGTCATTCCACCGCTGCTCGAATACGTCGAGTCGCTGCTGATCGGCAGTGGCCGTGATCTGGATCTGCGCACTTTCAAACTGGTCGATCAATTGTCCGGCCGCACCATGGGCATCCGTGCCGACATCGCGCCGCAAGTGGCGCGCATCGACGCCCACTTGCTCAACCGCAAGGGAGTTGCCCGGCTCTGCTATTGCGGCAGCGTACTGCACACCCTGCCGGCTGGGCTGACCACCACGCGCCAGCCTATACAGCTTGGCGCTGAGCTCTACGGCCACGCCGGCGGCGAGGCCGATGCCGAAATGCTGCGCCTGCTGGCGCGCGCTTTGCAGTTATCCGGTGTCGCCGCGACGCGCATTGATGTCGGTCATGTCGGCATCTTCCGCGCCCTGGCTGCTGCTGCGGGCATGGAGACGGAACCGCAACTCGACTTGTTCGGCGCGCTGCAAGCCAAGGATCAGGCTTCCTTGCAGGAACTGGTGGCCGGCGTGGCCGAACCCTATCGTTCCGCACTGCTGGCGCTGCCTGAATGCTATGGCGGCGTGGAAGCACTGGAGCGGGCCGGGAAGCTGCTGCCGGGATTGCCTGAAGTCAGCCAGGCTTTGTCCGAGCTGCGCACGCTGGCCGGATCGGTCAACGATTTGCCGCTCAGTTTTGATCTCGCCGATTTGCGCGGCCTGCACTATCATAGCGGGATTGTTTTCGCCGCCTACTGCGCCGGACATCCGGGCGCCATTGCGCTCGGCGGGCGTTATGACAAGGTGGGCAAGGCTTTCGGGCGCAGTCGCGCCGCCACCGGCTTTAGTCTCGATCTGCGCGAATTGGCCCGTCTGACGCCTTGCCCGGAGGCGCGCCGGGCGATCCTGGCGCCTTGTCCATCGAATAGTGAGGATGATCTGGCGCTACAAAAAATTATCGAAGAATTGCGCGGGGCAGGCGAGATCGTGATTCAGGCCATGCCCGGACATGCCGCTGCGGACTGGGCTGTAACCGGTTGCGCCCGGCGCCTGGCGCTGCATGACGGCCACTGGAAAATTGAAACATTTACGGAAGAGTAAGCACATGGCAAAGAACGTTGTAGTGATCGGCACCCAATGGGGCGACGAAGGCAAAGGCAAAATAGTCGATTGGCTGACCGACCATGCCCAGGGCGTGGTGCGTTTTCAGGGCGGACATAACGCCGGCCACACGCTGGTGATCGACGGCAAGAAAACGGTATTGCGGCTGGTGCCGTCCGGCATCCTGCGTGCGGGGGTCACCTGTTATATCGGTAACGGCGTGGTGTTGTCACCCGAAGCCTTGATCAAGGAGCTGGACGAACTCGAAGAGGCCGGCGTCGATGCCGAGGCGCGCCTGAAAATTTCCGAAGCCTGCCCCTTGATCCTGCCCTACCACCAGGCCATCGACCTGGCGCGCGAGCTGGCCAAGGGCGAGAACAAGATCGGCACCACCGGACGCGGCATCGGCCCCTGCTACGAAGACAAGGTGGCGCGCCGCGCCCTGCGCCTGCAAGACCTGACGCGACCGAAGCGTTTCGCCGAGAAGCTGGCGGAGTTGCTCGATTATCACAACTTCATGCTGCAGCACTACTATCACGCCAAGACCGTGGATTTCCAGGAAGTGCTGGATAGCGCCCTGGCGATTGCGCCGCGCCTGGAAAAAATGGTGGCTGACGTGCCGCGCGCCCTTTATGATGCGCACAAGGGCGGCGCCAATCTGCTGTTCGAAGGCGCGCAAGGTACTTTGCTCGACATCGACCACGGCACCTATCCCTTCGTCACTTCCAGCAACTGCGTGGCTGGTGCGGCTGCCGCCGGCGCCGGGGTCGGCCCGGGCATGCTGCACTACATACTCGGCATCACCAAGGCTTACACCACGCGCGTCGGCAGCGGCCCGTTCCCGACCGAGCTCTACGATGCGGTCGGCAAGCTCGATTCGGTTGGCAAACATCTGGCCGACAAGGGCCACGAATTCGGTTCCGTCACCGGACGCGCCCGCCGCTGCGGCTGGTTCGACGCCGCTGCGCTGAAACGCTCGATCCAGATCAATGGCGTGTCCGGCTTGTGCGTTACCAAGCTCGATGTACTCGATGGAGTCGAGGAACTAAAACTGTGCACTGGCTACAAACTGGAGGGTGTGTTCACGGATATTCTGCCGGTTGGCGCAGAGGAATTGTCGCGTTGCGAACCGGTGTACCAGACCATGCCGGGCTGGAAGCAAAGCACCGTCGGCGTCAAGACGCTGGATGGCTTGCCGCCTGCGGCGCGCGCCTATCTGAAACGTATCGAGGAAGTTTGCGGAGTGCCGGTAGACATGATTTCCACCGGGCCGGATCGTGAGGAAACCATCGTGCTGCGCCATCCGTTCAACTGATTGGGTATTCATCCCGTGGTGCCCAGGAGAGGACTCGAACCTCCACAGTGTTGCCACCACCAGGACCTGAACCTGGCGCGTCTACCAATTTCGCCACCTGGGCAGAGGGCAAGAGGCGCGAATTTTATAGGAATCCCCCGAATTGTCAATCAAGCAGAAAGCTAAACTCGGCAAAGTACGCCGCGCCGATCCTTTCCTGGAGCGCGAACAGGCGGCTTACGAACATCCGTTGCCGAGCCGCGAATATATCCTCCAGATCCTCGCCCAGGGCGGCGTGCCGCTGGAGTTCGCGCAAATTTGCGCACAACTCGAAGTGCTGCCGGAGGAACTGGAAACTTTCCAGCGCCGTCTCGGCGCCATGGCGCGCGAAGGCCAGTTGATGCAGAACCGCGCCGGCGCATGGCTGATTCCGGACAAGGCAGACCTGATTTCCGGCCGCGTCGAAGGTCATCCGGATGGTTTCGGCTTTCTCGTGCCTGACGAGAGTGGTACCGACTTGTTCCTCGGCCCCAAGGAAATGGAGAAAGTGCTGCACGGTGATCGCGCCATCGCCCGCGTCATCGGCATAGATCGGCGCGGTCGTCCCGAGGGCAAGATCGTCGAGGTGCTGGAGCGTGGCAATGCGCGCGTGGTGGGCCGGGTGTTCAGCGAGCACGGCGTGTGGTTTGTGGTTGCCGAGAACCGCCGCATCAGCCAGGACATCCTGCTGGCGCCTGCCGCGAAAGGCAGCAAGTTGCCCCAGGTGAAGGCCGGCCAGGTGGTGATTGCCGAGATCATCGAGCAGCCGAGCAAGCACGCTCAGCCGATCGGCCGTATCGTCGAAGTGCTGGGCAACTATGCCGATCCGGGCATGGAAATCGAGATTGCCTTGCGCAAGCACGAGCTGCCCTTCGAGTTTGCCAAAGAGGTGCTGGCGGAAGCCAAGAAACTGCCGGACAGCGTGCGCAAGTCCGATTGGAAAGGCCGCGAAGACATTACCGCGTTGCCTCTGGTGACCATCGACAGCGAAACAGCGCGCGACTTTGACGATGCCGTGTATTGCCAGCGGCAAGGCCAGGGCTATCGCCTGATCGTCGCCATCGCCGATGTTTCGCACTATGTGCAGGCTGGCGGCGCGCTGGACCGCGACTCCTATGAGCGCGGCAACTCGGTGTACTTTCCGCGCCGGGTGATTCCGATGCTGCCGGAGAAACTTTCCAATGGCCTGTGCTCGCTTAATCCGCAGGTCGAGCGGCTGTGCATGGCGTGCGACATGAACATCAATGCGGCCGGTGAGATTGAGAAATACCGTTTCTATCCGGCAGTCATGTTCTCGCATGCGCGGCTCACCTATAACGGCGCGGCTGCCGCGCTCTACGAGAAGAACCCCGAGGCGAGGCAGCAACTCGGCGCGTTGCTGCCGCAACTGGAGAATCTCGATACGCTGTATCGGGTGCTCGCCAAGGCCCGCCAGAAGCGCGGTGCGATTGATTTCGAGACACTCGAAACACACATGATTTTTGACGACCAGGGCAAGATCGCCCGTATCGAGGCCTACGAGCGTAACGATGCCCATCGGGTGATCGAGGAATGCATGCTGGCCGCCAACGTCTGCGCTTCGGCTTTCCTCAAGGAACACGGACACGCCGCGCTCTACCGGGTGCATGAAGGGCCGACGCCTGAGCGCCTGCTCAAGCTGCGCGATTTTCTCGGCGGCTTTGGCCTGCAATTGGGTGGCGGCGAGGAACCGCAAGCCAAGGACTATGCCCAACTGCTGGAGAAGTTGCGGGATCGTCCCGACAAGCAACTGCTGCAAACGGTGATGCTGCGCTCCCTGCGCCAGGCCATTTACAGTCCCGATAATGTCGGTCACTTCGGTCTCGCCTACGAGTCCTATACCCACTTCACTTCACCGATCCGGCGTTACCCGGATCTGCTGGTGCATCGCGCCATCAAGGCGGTGCTGAGCCACAGCAAATACACGCCCGGCGACTGGGAGCAGATCGGTCTGCACTGCTCCAAGACCGAGAGACGCGCGGATGAGGCGACGCGCGATGTCGAAGCCTGGCTGAAGTGCTACTACATGCAGGATCGTATCGGCGAAGAATTTTTCGGCAGTATTTCTTCCGTGGTGTCTTTCGGTATTTTCGTTGCGCTGGACGATGTGTTCATCGAAGGCCTGGTGCATGTGTCGGAACTCGGCGCTGATTATTTCCATTTCGACGAGGCCGGTCACGTCATGGTCGGCGAACGCACCGGCAGGCGTTTCCGCCAGGCAGACCGGGTACGGGTGCGGGTCATGCGCGCCGATCTGGAAACCAACAAGATCGATTTCAAGTTGGTGGAGTCTGCCGCCGGTTCGCAGGAAACAAAAAAACCAAGAAAATCAAAGTAAGGCAGATTGTCACGCCGCCGCCAGTTCCCTGCCAGCCTTCTTGCGCGATCCCCGTCGGGGTTTCGCGGGCACGGCCGGCGCTGCATGCAGCTTGATTTTGAGCGCCTTGATGACCTTGAGCATGGTCGAGAACTCGGGATTGCCAGATGCCGAAAGAGCCTTGTACAGTCCCTCGCGGGTCAGTCCGGTATCGCGCGCCAGCTGAGTCATGCCGTGCGCCCTGGCGATGTCGTTGAGCGCGGCACGGACGAGACTGCCGTCACCCGCGTCTTCATCGAGGCAAGCGTCAAGGTAGAGCGCCATGTCCTCCTCGGTTTCCAGGTAGTCCGCCGCATCCCATCGGGTGAATTTCTCTGCCATGTTCAGTCCCTCCATTCCTTTGCAATTTTGATTGCTGACTTAATGTTGGCATCCTGCGTGCTCTTGTCGCCACCGGCCAGCAACACAATAAACATCGAACCGCGCTGCATGAAGTAGATGCGATAGCCGGGGCCATAGTCGATGCGCATTTCGCTGATACCTTCACGCACCGGCTTCACGTCGCCAAAGTTGCCGGAGTCCTCGATCCGGCGAATCCTGGCGTTGATGCGGACCCTGGCCTGCCGATCTTTCAGTTTGCGGAACCACTGCTCGTAGGTATCGCTTTTGCGGATTTCAAACATGGGTGAAGTGTAATCCATGATTTACGGGTATTCAAGGCAGAGCAGAAAGAAAACTCCGACCGGAGCCGGGGCGGTGATCTCCTGTGGCAGGTTCCGGGTGATGCTGGTCGTCATGGCGCGATATCCCGATTGATCGGCGCAATCTACGGCTGCTGGAGGCTCGCCGGTCAGGTGCGGGCGCGCTGTGTCCCATACCAGTAAAGGGGTGGCGGGTACTTCAACACGGCATGCAGACCGCTATGCGGATGTCAAGGAGTTTGCTGGCGATTGACGTTAGTAACGAGTCAAGTTAGTATCTGATTCATGATCCAGACATTCAAATGCCCGGATACGGAAAGCCTGTTTATGGGGCGGCGCGTGGTGCGGCTCGTCAGTATTGCGACCGTGGCGATGCGGAAACTGCAGCAGATCAACGCAGCGGCCTCGCTGGGGTTTTTGCGCGTACCGCCTCAGAACCGGCTGGAGCATCTGAAAAAAGACCGTCGTGGGCAATGGAGCTTACGCATCAATGACCAGTGGCGCGTGTGTTTTGAATGGCGCGATGGACACGCCTGGCGTGTCGAGATCGTCGACTAGCATTAAGGAGAAGCATCATGCCGCGTAAAGTTCCACTCGCCACGCCTGGCGAAATCCTGCTCCATGATTTCCTGGAGCCCATGAGCATCAGCCAGTACCGACTGGCGAAGGAAATCGGGGTTCCTCAGCGCCGCATCGGCGAGATTGTTGTCGGCCGTCGCGCGATTACTGCCGATACTGCCCTGCGCTTGGCGGCTTTCTTTGGTACCGATGCGCAAAGCTGGATCAACCTGCAAAGTCATTACGACACGGAAATGGCCAGGGAAGACATGGAGACGGTGCTTTCCGGAATCCGGCGTTGGGATAAATTGGCGGCAGCATGAAAGACCAGCATCGTGGCTAGTACCGCCGAATCGCGCTTTATCCACGGCTTCCATGCCGTCATCGCCAAACTGCGCCACAGTCCCGAGGATGTGCGCGAAATATTCCTCGACCGCCAGCGCCAGGACGCGCGCGCCCGCGACATGATCAAGCTTGCCGAAACGCATGGAGTGCGGCTGATTCCTTCCGATGCCGCACGTCTCGATGGCATGGCCGGCGGCGCGGCGCGGCATCAGGGCGTGGTGGCGCGTGTATCCGCGACGCAGCGGGTACTCAAGCTCGACGATGTCCTCGATACCCTCGCTGAACCGGCGCTGCTGCTGGTGCTTGACGGGGTGCAGGATCCGCATAACCTCGGGGCTTGTCTGCGGGTAGCCGATGCTGCCGGGGCGCATGCAGTGATCGTGCCGAAAGATCGCGCCTGCGGCCTCAATGCCACTGTCATCAAGGTGGCGAGCGGCGCCGCCGAAAGCGTCCCCTACATTACCGTGACCAATCTGGCGCGCACTCTGCGCGAGCTCAACGAACGCAATATCCTGACCATCGGCGCAGCAGGAGAAGCTGAAGTCGACTTGTACTCAGTCGATCAGACCGGCGCAGTCGCCTGGGTGCTGGGCGCCGAAGGAGATGGGTTGCGCCGCCTGACGCGCGAGACTTGCGACCGGCTGGCGCGCATTCCGATGCTGGGCAGTGTCGAGAGTCTCAACGTTTCAGTGGCTAGCGGCATCTGCTTGTTCGAGGCGCGCAGGCAGCGCTCCATCAAGGTTTAAACCGTCGAAGCCGCAGCTTGCCGCGATTCCAGGCTGCTCTCCTTGATCGGCAGGTTGAGCAATGCCGCAATCACACCCAGAGCGATGCAGATTGCCCAGACGATATCGTAGGAGCCGGTGCTGTCGTACAAGCGCCCGCCCAGCCAGACGCCGAGAAAACTGCCGATCTGGTGGCTGAAGAAAACGAACCCCGACAGCATGCCGAGGTAGCGCACACCGAACACCTGGGCAACAATGGCGTTGGTCAAAGGCACCGTTGACAGCCAGAGCAGCCCCATGACTGCGGCGAATACATAAACCGAAATCGGCGTCAGCGGCAGCAGCAGGAACAGGCTGATCACCACGCTGCGCGACAAATAGATGCCGGTCAGCAGATAACGTTTCGGCCAGTATTGACCAAGTATGCCAGCAGAATAAGTGCCGAAAATATTGAACAGGCCGATCAGCGCCAACGCGACTATGCCGACATTGCCGTTGAGACCTTTGTCGAGCAGGTAAGCCGGCAGATGCACGCCGATGAACACCACCTGGAAGCCGCACACGAAATAGCCCAGCGTCAGCAGCACAAAACCCGGTTCGCGCATGGCCTGGGTGAGGGCCTGTCCGGCACTTTGACCGCCGCCGGACGTATCCGGGGCGTTCATGCCGCGTGTCAGCGCCGTACCCAGCGGTACGATCAGGAAAGCAGTCAGCGCGAATATCAGCAGCGTGACAAACCAGCCGAGTCCGCCGATCAAGCCGGCGGCCACCGGCACCATCAGGAACTGGCCGAACGAGCCGGCTGCGGCAACGATACCCATCGCCCAACTGCGCCGCTCCGGCGGCAGCAGCTTGCCCATCGCCGAAAACACCACGCTGTAGGTAACGCCGCTTTGAGCGATGCCAATCACCAAGCCGGCACTGGCGGCGAGGCCATCGCCGGTGCTGGACCACGCCATGCCGAGCAAGCCGATCACATACAGCAAGCTGCCGATCCACAGCACGCGCCGTGCGCCGTAGCGGTCGGCAAGCAAGCCGGCAAACGGTTGTGCCGCGCCCCACATCAGGTTTTGCAAAGCGATGGCGAGGGAAAATACCTCGCGTCCCCAGCCATGCGCAATGCTCATGGGCGTCAGGAACAAGCCGAAGGTGTGGCGGATGCCCATCGCCACGCAGACAATCAAAGCGGCGTAGAGCAGGACGGAAGCGAGCGGGCGGGTTGCAGGCACAGCGACAGGGATTAAAGTTCTGATAAACGCCGCAGCCGCGCAGTCAGGACAAGACTGGCTGTGCGTACTGCGGCGAGTTGGAAAGCGGCCTCGAAGTCTGAGTCTTGAGTCTGAGTCAGGATCGAGGCCGTCTCGACAAAATTACTTCTTGGCTTTTTTACCGGCAACCGCCGCCTTGAAGCCGGCGCCCGATGAAAATTTTGGTACTGTGGTCGCTGCGATCTTGAGCGCCTCACCGGTACGCGGGTTTTTGCCGGTGCGGGCGGCGCGCTTGGACGACTTGAAGGTGCCGAAGCCGATCAAGGCAACAGTACCGCCCTTGGCGACTGTCTTCACGACAGCGCCGATGATGGCATCCAGGACTTTGCCGGCGGCAGCTTTGCTGATGTCTGCTTCTTTGGCGGCAATTTCGACCAATTCAGTTTTATTCATACCGGATCCTTTCGGGATAGAGGAGAGCCACATGGCTGAAGCTGATTCTACCTGCCGAATCGGCTTGTGACTATGCCAGCGCAATCAATTTAAAAAATTTTATGCGCAGGCGATGGCTTCGATAAGACATGCCTGCATCCTCGGCCTGCCAAACAACCATGCCGGAATTATTTTTCGCGCTTTAACAGGGACTTGAGATTGGCAAAGGGCTGATGGGTCGCCGGATCGTCAACGGCCTGGGGAAATGGGTCTGGCCCGCCGCCAGTCGAATCCCGATAGCGTGAATGCTCGTTGTCATGGCAGTAGACGCACAACAACTCCCAGTTGCTGCCATCGGGCGGGTTGTTGTCGTGATTGTGATCCCGGTGGTGTACTGTGAGTTGCTGCAGGTTGTCCCGGGTGAATTCGCGGGTGCAGCGACCGCAAATCCACGGATAGATTTTCAACGCCCGCTCCCGGTAGCTTTGTTCACGCTGTTCCCGGTTGAGCCGGGCTGCCGCGACAATGCGATCCAGCTTGTTTTCAGGGGGCATCTGCGACTCCTTATCGGTTTGCAGCAAACAAGATTAACATGCTGCCTGTCCTACAACGCGGGAAAAGTATGGCGCTCAAGGCAACGATATTCAAGGCCGAACTGCAAATTTCGGATATGGACCGCAATTATTATCACAGCCATGCGCTGACCATTGCCCGCCATCCGTCGGAAACCGACGAACGCATGATGGTGCGCGTGCTGGCGTTCGCGCTGTATGCAGATGAGGCGCTGGCCTTCGGCAAGGGACTGAGTGCCGACGATGAGCCGGATCTGTGGCGCAAGGATTTAACCGGCGCCATCGAGCTCTGGATCGAGGTCGGCCTGCCCGACGAGAAGCGCATTCGCAAGGCCTGCGGACGGGCGGCGCAAGTCGTCATCCTCAGCTATGGTGGACGCGGCGCAGAACTTTGGTGGGGTCAGGTGAGCGGTGTGCTGGGGCGCTTCAAAAATTTAACGGTCATCAACCTGCCGTCAGCCGCCAGCCAGGCTCTGGCGGGCATGGCGCAACGCAGTATGCAGTTGCAGTGCCTGATGCAGGATGGGCAGATGTGGATGGGCGACCAGGATGAGCGGGTGGAAGTCGTGCTGACGCCCCTGAAATCCACCCTGCCAAAATAAAAACGAGCACTTGCGGCAATGTCGCAAGTGCTCGTCCGGAACTTTTTATTTAGCGGTCGCTGAACTGATTGCGGGAGAAAGTGCGCGGGCCTTTGGCGCCATCCTTGCGCGGCGCATCAGGACGGGAAAATCCTTCACGCCGGGGCGCCCCCGGCTTGGCGTAACGGCTCTCGGTACGCTGTCCGCCTTTGCCGGCGCCCCAACCGCCCGGCTTGCGCGGGTTGCTGGTGGCGGCGGTTTTTTTCGGCTCGTGGCCGGGAATGACGGCCACCGGAATCTGTTGCTTGGTGTAGCGCTCGATGTTTCTCACGCTGAAATTCTCGGCGTGATTCACCAGCGAGATGGCCAGGCCGTTGCGACCGGCGCGACCGGTGCGGCCAATGCGGTGCACGTAATCTTCAGGCGATTTCGGCAGATCGTAGTTGAACACATGAGAGATGGTCGGCACGTCGATGCCGCGCGCGGCCACATCGGTGGCCACCAGCACGCGCACCTGGCCGCTGCGCATGGCCGTCAGGGTGCGATTGCGCGCGCCTTGCTGCATGTCGCCGTGGAGTGCAGCAGCGGCGAAACCGGCGATGCTCAAGCGATCAGCGATCACGTCGGCATCGCGCTTGGTGGCGGTGAACACCACGCATTGGTCGATGCTGACATCGCGCAGCAGATAGTCGAGCAGGCGATTCTTGTGCGACAAGTCGTCCACGAAATGCAGGCGCTGCTGGATGTTTTCATGCTTGCTGGCGGAGCCTGCTACCTTGATGACTTGCGCATTGCGGGTGATTCTTTGCGCCATTTGGCCGACCGTGCCGTCCAGCGTGGCCGAGAACAGCATGGTCTGGCGGCTGGCCGGGGTGGCGGCGACGATTTTCTCGATATCCTCGATGAAACCCATGTCGAGCATGCGGTCGGCTTCGTCGAGCACCAGGATTTCCAGTTGCGAGAAGTCGATCTTGCCGGAGTTCATGTGGTCGATCAGGCGGCCCGGTGTGGCCACCAGGATTTGCGGATTTTTCGCCAGCAGTTGCATCTGCTTGGGATAGGGCATGCCGCCGAGGATGGCGACGGCCTTGATGTGGCGCAATTGGGCGGCATATTTTTCGGTGGCGGCGGTGACTTGCAACGCCAGCTCGCGGGTCGGCGCCAGCACCAACATTTTCGGCTGCGCCGCCTGGAAGCGCGGGCGATGGCCGTGGGATTGCGCCGATTGGCGCGCCTGATTGGGCGTCTTGCCGGCAGCTTGTGCAACAGCAAAGCGATGGATCGCCGGCAGCATGAAGGCGGCGGTTTTGCCGGAGCCGGTTTGCGACGACACCATCAGGTCGCGGCCTGCCAGGGCGACCGGAATGGCCTGCGTCTGGACGGCGGTAGCCTGGGTGTAGCCGGAATCCGTGAGGGCTTTGAGAATGGCCGGGTTGAGGCCGAGAGTTTCAAACGTCATAGTCTTCTTTCGTCAATAAATCAGCGTACCCACAACGCACAGGCGTGTGGGTGGACGCAATGAATGCAACGCCAACCAACGAAATAGCCAACAGAAATTCTGCGAGATTTCGGCACAAAAGCTTTGCGCCGGGACGGCGCCCTGGAAGCGGCGCCAAAAGGCGGGAGGAGCTTTAGCGATACGGCTTGCGAAGCGCGAATGCGTTGCCGTTTTTCCAATACACCGACAACACAAGAGGCGCATTGTACAGGCGTGGGGCCAGTGAGTCGAGCGATATTTTGCCGCTGCGGAATATTAGCCTGCGCTCGTTTCCAAAATATAGCCTGCACCGGCATCGCGGCCCAGCACGCGCACGAGGTAGGGCATGACTTGCTGGAGAGTGGCGCGCAGTGTCCACGGTGGATTGGCGATGAACATGCCGCTGCCATGCATGCCGAAACCGTCGCTGGCGGGGGTACCGACCGTCAGACTGACATGTAGCCAGTTGCTGATCGGCAGGTGCTTCAATTTGCCAGGCAGTTTCCCTGACTCGGTGCGTTGCAGTTGCGGATACCAGACGGCATAAGTGCCGGTGGCGAAGCGCGTCAGTCCGTCTTGCAGGGTCAGCGGAACTTGCCGGTAATCGTGCTTGTCCTCGTAGGATGGATCGATCAACACCAGCGCGCGGCGCGGCGGCGGCGGCAGTATTGCCTTGAGGCCGGCGTAGCCGTCGCCCGGCTGTACTGATACCCGCCGACCGGCTTCGCGGAAGTTGTTTTGCAACAATTTAACGTCACTGCCGTGCAATTCGAACAGGCGCAGGCGATCCTGTGGGCGCAGTGTCTGGTGGGCAATCCACGGCGATCCTGGGTAAGCCCGCAAGCTGCCGTCGGGGTTTAATGCCCGCACCAGATCGACGTACTCGGCCAACGGCGCCGGCAGGTCGTCGCGGGACCACAGCCGACCTATGCCATCCGCGTATTCCGCGAGTTGGGTGGCGTACCCCGCGTCCAGCGCATACAGCCCGGCGCCGGCGTGAGTATCGACATACCAAAAGGGCGCGTCCTTCTGGCCGAGGTAACGCGCCAGTTGCACGATGAGAAAATGCTTCAGCACATCGGCATGATTGCCGGCATGGAAAGCGTGGCGGTAACTCAGCATCGGGGGCGTCTGGCGCAGTGGGCAACGTGGGGCGCGAAGTTTACACTGATCGCACCCGCCCTGCATGCACCCTCTCCGTTGCGATACCGGCGTGCTAGAGTACAGCAGCAATCTGATCGAGATTTCACGCAGCCCCCACCCATCTCAACGCATACGAAGTAAACATGAAACTCAAGCCGCAGGACCTGGACAAAATTGCCGCGCTGACGCTGGAATATTACGATAGCCGGGCCGAGGACTTCTGGGAGGGTACCCGCAATCACGATGTTGGCCAGAATATCGCCGCGCTGCTGGAAAACATAAGCAGCGAGCCGCCTTTCAAGATACTCGATTTCGGCTGCGGTCCGGGCCGCGACCTCAAGGTATTCGCGGGACTCGGCCATATCGCCACCGGCCTGGAAGGCGCCGGGCGATTTGCCGCGATGGCCCGCGCTTACAGCGATTGCGAGGTGTGGCAGCAGGATTTCCTCAAGCTCGATCTGCCGCAAGAGCATTTCGACGGCGTATTCGCCAATGCCTCTCTGTTTCATCTGCCCAGCCAGGAATTGCCGCGCGTTTTGAGTGAATTGCGCGCAACGCTGAAGCCCGGCGGCGTACTGTTCTGCTCGAATCCACACGGCCAAAATCAGGAAGGCTGGAATGGCGGACGCTATGGCGCGTATTACACTCCCGAGAACTGGCGTAGCCTCGGTTCAGCCGCAGGCCTGGTCGAGCTGAGCCATTATTACCGTCCTGCCGGCTTGCCGCGCGAACAGCAGCCCTGGCTGGCGTGTGTCTGGAGGAAACCGGTAGAGACATAAGCATTCCGAAGGATTCAGCCAGCGCCGGACAGCAGACCCGCAGCCTCCTTTGCTCAACCAGTGTTCACCATGCTTTTGTCGCCCTGGATTTTCCCGTCCAGGATGCTGACGACCCGTCCGGCTTGCGCGACGATGCTGTGGTCATGCGTGGCAAACAACAGGGTGACGTGTTGTTCCTGGTTGAGACGCCGCATCAGATCGAGAATTTCTTCGCCGGTTTTTGAATCGAGGTTGGCGGTCGGTTCGTCCGAGAGCACGATGCTCGGCTCGGTCACCAAAGCCCTGGCGATGGCCACCCGCTGACGCTGGCCGCCGCTGAGTTCCTCGGTTGTATGGTGGGCGCGGTCGGCGAGCCCGACGCGCTTCAGCATCGCATGCACCATTTCCTGGCGTTCCTGCCTGGGCAGTTTTTTCAATACCAGCGGGAGTTCCACATTGCCGAAAACACTCAGTACCGGGATCAGGTTGAAGGACTGAAAAATAAAACCGATCCGGTCACGGCGGATTTGCGCCAGTTCGCGGTCGTCCAGTTTGCTCACTGGCTGGCCGTCTACCCGTACTTCGCCGCTACTGGGTTGATCAAGCGCCCCCATCAATTGCAGCAGCGTAGATTTGCCGCTGCCGGAAGGGCCGGTCAGTGCGACGAATTCGCCCTGCGCGATTTCCAGCGAAACATCGCGCAGCGCATGCACGGTGGTCTGGCCGAGTTGGTAGGTTTTACTGACTGATTCCAGTGCAATGCTCATATTATTTCTCCAATTAAAAACTGGCCCCGAACCAGATCTCCAGCGTGTTGGACAGCGGGCTGTTGCCGAATTCCGTATCGCGCCCGCCTTGATTGCGCAGCAATACGATCTTTAATTCGTAGTAATCCGAAAGTGCATAGCTTCCCTGCGCCCGCAAGGCGGTAGACCGATCCTGCGCCGCAAGTGCGCTGATATCCACGGTGAACCGCTCGCGCCACTCGTCCTGGTAATTGATCAGCAGGTAATCGCGATTCATCCCGGTCAGACGGAAATCGCGCGTGATCAGGTTTGCCGCAGCGCCTGCGAGTTGCCCATCGACTGCGCGGAAATAATCCAGGCGTTGCCGTTTCGAGTAACCCTGGCCATTGCTGAAATATTCGGCGATGATGCGGCGCTTGCCGCCCAGGCTGACGCTTGTACCCGCGACGCTCTGCCAATATGCGCCGCCATTCGCAACGGATGAGCCGGTGGCGGTGTAATAATTGCGGTAGTTATTGGCGAAACGCGCCGCTTCCATGTAGGCGGTGATTCCAGGAAACACATCGACGGAGAAAGAACCGCCCAGCATCCGTTCATAGGCGCGGCCATCGCGGTAGGGCGCGCCGTCGAAGTAGTAGAGCGCGTAATCGCTTTTGGCGGCGGCAATACTCCATTTGAGTCCCCAGCGATTCAGGTCGCCGGCGCCAGGTTGCCCGCGTGGCTTGTTGCGTGCAGCGATCAAGTCTATCGCTTGCGCGCCGCTGCTGCGGCTGATCCACAGCATGGGTTGGCCTTCGGTTTCACGGCTCGGGTTGGCCGGGTCGCGCGGCGGCACCACCACATTCACCGGATTGAATCCCTGTGCGTGTCCCCAGTTGATACGGCGCTTGCCCAGGCTGGCAAACCAGGCATCGCCTTTCCAGTCGACGAACAACTCATCCGCGCGCGCTTCGTCGTGCAATACCCCATCCGAATCACGATAACGCGCCTTTGCCGCGTAGCCTTTGAACAGCCAGCGCCATTGCTGTTGTGTGTCGAATCGGTCGCTTAAAGTCAGCCGCGTTTCAAGCGCCTGGCGTTGTTTTTTGAAGGTTTGTGTCTGGTTGCCGGGGTTAATGCGCGAATCCGGGTTCACGTTGTCGTATATGCTGCCGAGATACACCGATCCCTGCGTTTCGATGCTGGCCTGGGCGCCTGTCTCGACAGGCATTGAGCCGCCTTGGACACCGGCAACAGTGTAAGGATCATCCCCACCAAAAGGGTTAGGTTCCGCCCGGGCTTCGGTGGTAATCGGTGCCAAAAAAAATATACTCACAGACAGAATCATCCACGGAAAAATGTGCATTGATCTTTCCCCTCAGCGCTTCATCAACGCGCTCTCGCGGAAGGTTTCCGCCGGAAAAGCTTTTCCTGGTGTACGTTTCAAGTAACGAATAACGGTTTTTTTGTCTTGTTCCAATACGCTGCTCATCACAAAAGTATCCGGCCCGCTCATGTCCGGCGATGAAGCCTTCATGTCCAGGCGTTTCAGCAGTTGCTGGGAAAAAGTGTAGTAATCGCGCCGCAGCGGAAAATAATCCGCCTTGCGCACCCAGTAAATAATCCTGGCGTAGGGCGTGCTCTCGTTTTGTGCGGTCAGCTCCAGCTTGTAGGCTTCGTCGCCGTACAGTTTTTCAATACCGAGCAATTTCGGCACATACTCATTGCTCAGGCGCGGCGACAACAGATCGGTATTGGAGAAATCGCTGTTGGAAAGGCTGTTGGACTCGGAGACACGCACCGCGCGGTTGATATTCGGCAGAAACAGCCAGTAATTCCTGCGGCCCGCCTGCAACATTTTTTCGCCTTCGTTACGCGGCGGGAAAATGGTTTCCACCAGCACATGATCGGTGTCCTGGTATTTCAATATCATGCGGTAGGTCTTGCGCAGCGCGTTTTCACGATAGACCAGGAACTCCAGTTCCACCGTGGCGTTCCTGAGGTTAAGCTCCCATTTGTCGTCCGCCCGGTCCAGTATCTGTAGTGGCGTAAGCTGTTCTGCGGCACTGTCGAGCGGGATGCCAGCCGTCAGGAGCAGGGTGACGACGAGCAGCAAGGAACGTGCTGCGTGAGCGCCGATTTTTTGTGGGGTTCGCATGTCAGGTCTCCGTTAAGGCTTCAACCGGGCTGAGATTTGCCGATATGGATGCCGGCCACCAGGCGGCGATTACGCTCACCAGCAAAGGCATGAGGAAGCCGAAACCGCTCATCCACAGATCCATCCGTGGAATGATGTTCAAGGATTGGCTGGTACCCGGCGCCGGCGGCAGATGAATGCCGCCGTGGGCGGCAATCAACCCTGTCAGGGCGCTGGCGGCAAGCAAGCCGACCGTTGCGCCGATCCCGCCGATCATCAATCCTTCCACCAGGAACAAGCGCCGCAGATGGTTTTTTTCCATGCCCAGCGCACGCAACGTGCCGATCTCCCTTTTTCGCTCCATCACCGCCATGGCCATCACGTTGCCGATGCCGCCGCCTACCAGGAGCAGCAATACCAAGCCGACCACCACGGAAATCACCTTGAATGAGGCGATGGCCTGGGCATAGATTGGAATCAATTCCGGATAACCGCGAATCGCGTAGCCGGTCTTATCATTGCGCAACACGGCTGCGGTGCGTTGCATCAACGCCGAGATGGAGTCGAAATCATCCGCGCCTACCACTATCTGGGAAACCCGATCATTTACCCTGAGTAATTTTTGGGCGTCGCTCAATGGCATTTCCAGATAAGTTGACGAGGGGAAGTGGCGACCGTTCTTGGTGCCTACAAGCGTTCCGTAGGTGAGATTCAAACCACCATAAAAAGTCCTCACAACGATCGTGACCGGGTCGCCGATCCTGATGTCCAGAGTGTCGGCAAGATCGGCGCCGAGAATGATCCCGCCGGGCGCATCGGCCAGCGGTCTGCCGGAGATGATCAAGTCTTCCTGGCGCGTCAGGGTTTTTCTTTGCCCGGCAACGTCCACCGCCTGGCCGTCGAAGAAAGTGCTTTTATGGCCGCTGCTGACCATGCCGGAAAAATTCAACTTTCCGTATGCTGAGCGTATCCCGGGAATTCTGCTCAGGCTTTCCACCAGCTTGGCGCTGTTTTCCAGCGTCACCAGCAAGGGCTCGGATTTTCCCAGCGCCTGGTAATCGTGGTGCTCGATCTGAAACGCCCCGGTATTGGCGTTGATTTCGAATCCGGCCCAGTCGCGCTGCATGCCGTTGATGAAATTGCCCGAGCCGATAATCACCAGCACGCCGAATACGATGGAAGTTTCGGTGAGCAATGTCCGGCGGCGGTTACGCCATATATTCTTCCCCGCAAGTTGAAAAAGCATGACGGCTCCCCGGTCAATGGTGATTCAAGGATTCGATGACACTCATCCGGCTCACCGCGCGTATCGGTATGGCGGCTGCGACGACTATGCAAACGATGGGCGCAGCGACCGACACTGCCAGACTGGCGACGCTCAATACGGGCCGTATCTCCTGGTTGACGATGCCGCCCAGCGGGATGCCCAGGTAGCGCCCGAGCATCACCAGCGCAACGCCAAATACCAAACCAAGCACTGCCCCGCCGACGCCAACCATGGCCGACTCGACATACAGCAAGCCATACACGTCAAGCTTGCGCATGCCGATGGCGCGCAGCGTGCCGATTTCACGGATGCGTTCAAAAAACGCCATCAGCAGGGCGTTGCTGGTAATCACACCCACCATCAGCACCAGGATGATCGAGATCAGCGAGCCGATGCCGCCGAACATTCCGACGATGCGGCTGAATACGGCATTGTCATACCAGGGCGTCACCCGCCAGGGCATGCCTAGAGTTTCAAACCGGCGATTAAGCTCGACCTCGACCAGGGGAACATTTTTGATGTCATCAATGCGTACTAACAGTTGTGTCGCGCCATCGCCAAGGTCGAGCAGGTTTTCTTTCAGGGTTTTTCCCAGGCCGGTAAATACCAGGCTCTTCTCGAGAATGTCATCCTGCGGGAAGGTCACCACGCCGCGCACATGCACCAAGGCATTGCTGCTATCGCCATGGACCGTTTTGGACAACAGCACCAGTTCGTCGCCCACCTTCAACCCCAGGCTGTTCGCCAGTGCGCGTCCTACCAGTACGCCGTCGGGATCGTCCGCGGACAATACATTCCCCGCCACCAGATTCTTGCCATAATCAGGAAGCACCGACTTCAAGGTCGAGAGGTCGGAGCCGAAGCCGAAGAACGTCGTGGTCTTGTCGTCTTTACTGATCAATCCCCCCATCATCACGCGCGGCATGACTGCGCGCACATGAGGGTTCTTCATGATTTCAGCAGATAGCGCACGATAGTCGGGGATCAGGATTTTTTCCTGATCGGTAATGAAGTACTTTTTGTAGTCGCGGTGCTGGACGTGCAAGTGGCCGTCGATCTGGTTGACCAGCGCATCGGACATGTTGGCGCTAATCCCGCCCGTGACGCCATTGGTCAGGATCACCATGCTCACGCCGATGGCGATGGCCGTCAGTGTCGAAAGCGTGCGCCGCCGGTTGCGCAGCAAGTTGCCCCATGCCATTTCAAGAAAAAACATGACGTTTCTTTCCGTAGTTACTTGAGGGTAATTTCCAGCGGCTTCGCGCCGGCGGCAAAGGTGAAGCGGAGTTTTTCAAAACTTGGCATTCCGGAGAAAATGGAAAGCTTGAAACCGTTGGAAAAACCCAGTGGTTCAGCCGGCAAGCGCAGAACGTTATGATCCAGTTCATTGTTGCCGTTTTCATCATGGAAGGCGGTAACGGCGTAGACGCCATAAGGCAGCTGCGGAAAGATCAAGCTGGCTTTGCCTTGCTGAATGGGTGCGACGACGCGGACATAAGGCTTGCCGAAGATGTCGTCTTGGGTGCGAAACAGGTTGGCGATTGCCTGTCCTTGCTCGCTGTTGAAGCCGCTGACATGGACGACCAGGTCTCCCTGCTCCTGTGGAGCATCCGCCCAGGCGGTTGCCGCCGTCAGGCAGCAGATCAAGATCCACGCTTTGAGTGAAATATTTTTCGTCATGGCTTGCTCCTGTCGGATTAACGTATCAAAATGGACATGTGTTCATTTTCTGGCAACGAAATATAGTTGGCGCGATACGCAGGTGCAAGAACAGCAAGGATGATTTAGTTTGTTATTGAACAAACACTGGGTGTTTGTTCATGTCTGGGAGGAGCGGATATGCACAACAAGACCGAAGACAGGCGTCCCAAAAAGACCCGGCTGGCGCTCAGCCAGGCATTGATCTCGTTGATGTTCGAGAAACGCTACGAGTCAATCGTGATCCAGGAAATTCTGGATCGCGCCAACGTGGGGCGCTCGACGTTCTATATGCACTTTCGTGATAAAGACGAGCTGCTGATCGAAGGCACCCAGGGCCTGGCGGAGTTCCTGCGCAGCGCTCAAGCAGCCAGCGCCGCCCCGGCAGGCATGCGTCACGAAAAAGTCATCGGTTACAGCCTGGCGATGTTCGAGCATGCCTATGAACACAGGCAGCTCTATTGGGCGCTGGTTGGCGGACCGGGCTGGATCATCTTCCGGCAACGCCTGGAGGACATACTGATGGAAATAATGAAGGAGGATGCGCGGGCAATCTTCAGGAAAAAAAATCCCTCGGATGTCCCGTTTGAGCTTTTCATCTACTATCTTGCGTCCACTTTCATTTCGACGATGACCTGGTGGCACAACCGCAGAAACTCCATTCCGCCCAAGGAAATAAACGAACTTTTCCGGGGGATGGTGCTCCCCACCCTGGCAGCGCACTTGAATTAAAGCTGCGCCGCCGTATGCGCCGTATGCGCCATACGGCGGCGTTTGCGTGCCGCTAACTGCGCCGGTGTTTTACACCTTGAATTTCCCGACCATTTCCTGAAGTGATCCGGCCACGGCCTTCAGGTTGCCGGCGGCGCCGGCGATCTTGCCGACGGCGGCGCTGTTCTCTTCGGTCATTCGCGCGATTTTCTCCACATTGCGCGCCACTTGCGTGCTGGCGGTGGTCTGTTCGCGCAGCGCAGCGGTAATATCGTTGACCTCTGACACCACCTGATTGGCGCCATCGCGGATTTGCTGCATTGAATCGCCGGCGCGGTTTGCCATTGCAACGCCCTGGCTTACCCGGTTGCTGCCCTCCTGCATGCTGGAGATGGCATTCTGTGTGCCGTTCTGGATGGTGTCGATCATGCTGCTGATTTCCTGCGTGGATTGCGTGGTGCGCTCAGCCAGTTTGCGCACCTCGTCCGCTACCACGGCGAAACCGCGCCCCTGCTCACCGGCGCGCGCCGCCTCAATGGCGGCGTTGAGCGCCAGCAGGTTGGTCTGGTCGGCGATGTCCTTGATGACATGAACAATGGCGGAAATTTCACCGGAGTGCTCGCCCAGCGTCTGGATGATCTTCGCCGACTGATTCACCGATTCGGCAATCTTGTTCATTTCCGCAACCGCCTCGTACACCACCGTCCCGCCCTGGGTGGATAAATCGCCGGCATTGTTGGCGATGGTCAACGCCTTGCCGGCGTTGCTGGAAACGTGCTCGAAGCTCACCGTCATTTCCTCGATATCGGAGGCCATCGCCGCCACCGCCACGCTTTGTTGCTGCGTGCCGACTGAAACCTGTTGCGAGGTGTTGGCAAGTTCGCTGGCGGCATCGGTGATGTGTCCGGTATTGTCGAGCACCTGTCCCACCATGGCGCGCAGGTTTTCCTGCATGTGACGCATATTGGCAAGCAGGCTGGAGTCGTCGCCGGCTTCAAGATTGATGTGTACCGTCAGATCGCCTTTGGAAATAAGCTGGGTAATCTCTGCGGCATAAGCCGGATCGCCGCCGAGTTGCTTCAGCAGGCTGCGAATAATGGCGGCTGATATGCCGATCATCAGGGCGACACCGATCACGCCAAAAAAGATCAGGACGTTGCGGATATCCCGATACCGCACATCCGCCCGCTCGATTTCCACGGCGGCGGTCTGTGACGAGTGCTCGACGATTTGCTTGACCACCTTGCCCATGCCGGTTGCCGTATCGCGGTCCATGCCCTTCACCAGCTTATCCACTTCCTGCCCGGCGGTCGGGTGACTCTTGTCGTACGTGGCGATGGCTTCCCGGTATCTGCGGCCCAATTCCTGATGAGCTTTGATGAGATTTTCCACATCGCCGATGGGCATGCCGCGTTTTTGCATCAGGTCGATAGCGTTTTTCAGATTGACCTGCACCTTCTTTTCCTCTTCTGCAAACTGGCCGAAATAATTATCGAAATTTTTCGGGTCGTTGCCGCGCAGCAGAGTGTCTTTCCAGTCCTGCACCTGGGTCTTGAAAGCCACCTGGGCGCCTACCACCGCCAACACCGCTTCATTCTCGGTTTTGTCGATGGACAGGCTGTTCGCCAGGCTGGTTTTGAGGGTGTAAAGCTGGTACACGCCGTCGGCGATCGGCACCAGCAGCAAAACACAGGCTATCGCCGCCAGCATGACAAGCCGGGTGCTCATCTTCATGTTCTGGAACATATCCACCTCTCCTCTAAAATTGGCAATCTATTGGCGCCATGAAAGTCGGAATGAAAAATACTACTTATGACAAGTGTCATAAAAGCCAGAGTCCTTGCAAAGCGGGGCTCCCAGCCCGAAATCAAGGTTGCCGAGTATCTCATATGGCGGGAAATTATGCATCTGGCGGTAAATTCCACCAAGATGCGACTTGATCACAGGTGAACAAAAAAATCCCGCCATCGGGCGGGATTTTGAACTGCGCCGGACAATGCCCAGACGCACTGACCTGCGCTGCGTTCAATGCTCCAGCGCCATGCGCGCAATGAAGCCGGAGCGCGTTTCGCCGACTGCCTTGGCGTGAGCGTCGAGTCGATGCAGTACTCGCCGCGGCAGGCTTATATTCACGCGCTCCAGCGTGTCGTCGAGCACGGCGGGGTCGACCTTCACCAGCGCCCATATCCAGGTCTTGTAAGCCTTGTGCGTCTTGCGCAAGGTGGCGATGTCGGATGGCTGCGGAATCTCCTGGCCGGCATCGAGCGCAGCCTCTATCCATGCCGTGATGGCTTCCTCGGCATTGGTCATGGCTTCGTCCATGCTGTCCCCCGCCGAGAAACAGCCGGGCAGGTCAGGGACAGCAACGCCGAAGGCTTCAGTAGTGGTGCCGGGTTCGATGACGACGGGGTAGCGCATGGCGATTACCTCTCAGGGATTCCAGCTTGCCGCCTGATGGCCCTGACCAAGCCAGTCCCCAAGTCTTTCCTGGGGTGTGGAATGACGACGATGCCGGGTTTGTCGGGATGCGTGAAAATGTGGTGCGAACCGTGTACCCGGTCAAGTCGCCATCCGGCCTGTTGCAGTTTCCGTATCAGGTCGGCGCTGCTCATGTGTGTATGATACACATTGATGGGCAATGATCCAAGTTTCCCGCAACAGAAAAAAACCCGCGCTTGGCGGGTTTGAGGGGTGTTACTGGATGCTTAAATGGTGGGCAGGCGTCTACCGAATAACTCGCTGAAAGCTTTTCCAATACGACGTTTCGCCAATTCGATTTTTCGTTGTTATACCCAAAGTTATACACTCCTGATGAACGCTGCTCTGCCAGCGCCGACTTTTCAGGGAGCCACTGCGGGGCGGACGGGAAGCAGGGCTGTCGAGGAGGGAACGAGCAATGCAGTGCGAGCCGTCGCAGACAGTCCGGCAGGGCGGGCGGGGCTACATGCCACCTTGCGCGTAGCGCCTGGATAAAGAGACCTAGCGAAGCAAGCTGACATAGCCTTTGTCCGGGCTGGGGCGCAAGACATAACCGACCATTACCTGAACCCGTAGGGCGCGCAGCGGCAGGCCACCAAGCGAAGCCTGCGAAGCGACTGGCTTACTTTGGGTAATGGTCGGTTATGTTGAATCGCTGGCGATTTACCCCTGCCCGGCGGTGTGACCACCACGCAAGACGCGCTGACTGAGTATCTACCGGCGTAGCTGCCGAAGCCGTGGGCGGTTTCATCGCCGACGGCGCAGGCGACGGGCAGTATGCGATAACGCTAGCCAAGGACAAAAGACAGTGATGGAAGGGGGAGGCGGTAGAAACAGAGACAAAGCCGTGACGGAGCGGTCTGAGTGCTTGGGACGGCACAGTCCGCTTGGGACGGCACAGTCCTTCAATGGTCACCCCGTCGTCACCCTCTACCTGCCGTCCAATTGCTTCCAGCTTCAACCCGTGACAAAACTTCACGGGTTCTGGCTTGCCCGGTATCGAGGTCTTCTTCTCATCGTGTAATTGCCTATCTTCAGATCATTCGTCGCCCTCAAGCGGCGCGCGGTGCGGCACCTTATCCA
>JACQAO010000057.1 GCA_016194935.1 Betaproteobacteria bacterium | reverse complement strand
CGCACCCTCGGCCTGGTCGGCTTCGGCGGCATCGGCCAACTCACCGCCCGGCTCGCACTGGCTCTCGGCATGCGGGTGGTGGCCTACGATCCGCTGCTGCCTGCTGATGCGCCGGCCTGGGCAGAAAGCGGTGTGACGCGATGTGAGCTGGACGCACTGCTGGCCGAGGCCGACGCAGTGAGCCTGCATGTTCCCCTGACGGCGCAAACCTCCGGTTTGATGGATGCTGTGCGCATCGGGCGCATGAAGGCGGAAGCCGTGCTGATCAATACCGCGCGCGGCGGCATCGTGGACGAAGCAGCCCTGGCCGAGGCATTGCACCACGGCAAGCTCGCCGGCGCGGCGCTGGATGTGTTCGAGCAGGAACCCCTGCCGGCTGGCTCGCCGCTGGCCACGGCGCCCAACCTGATACTCACGCCGCATATCGGCGGCGTCACCCGCGAATCCAATGTCCGCGTCAGTACGCAGATCGCCGCCAGAGTGGCGAGCTTTTTACAGACGGCCTAGCCGCCATGCCCAAGTTATCCTTGCAACATCTGAACGCCATTGCAACCGAAGCACTGACGCGCGCCGGTGCATCGGTCGAGATGGCCCGCGTCACCGCTGCTGCGCTGGTGGCGGCCGAAGCGCAGGGCCTGGCTTCCCACGGCTTGGCGCGCGTGCCGCAATACGCCGGCCACTTGCGGCATGGCCGAATCAACGGCAGTGCCGTGCCGCGCGTGATCCGCGCCAAGGCCGCTGCCTGCCTGGTGGATGCTGATGCCGGGCTGGCCTTTCCGGCCTGCGCCCTGGCCGTCGAGGAAGCGATAGCCCGCGCCCGTGCATGCGGCGCGGCTTTCGCCGGCGTTACCCGCAGCCACCATTTCGGCGTCGCCGCCTATCACCTGCAAGCGGTTGCCGCCGCAGGCATGGTGGGGCTGGCTTTCGGCAACTCGCCGGCGGCCATGCCGGCCTGGGGTGGTCGTCGTCCTGTTTTCGGCACCAACCCGATTGCCGCCGTGTTTCCGCGCCGCAACCAGCCGCCGCTGAGCATCGACTTGTCGCTGTCGGAAGTCGCGCGCGGCAAGCTGATGGTGGCGGCCAAAGCCAACAAACCCATCCCGGCGGGCTGGGCGCTGGACAAAAACGGCAATCCCACCACCGATCCGCAAGCAGGACTGGAAGGCATGATGTTGCCGGCGGGCGGCGTCAAGGGCGCCATGCTGGCGATGGTGGTCGAGCTGCTGTGCTGCGCCCTGACCGGCGCGGCGTTCGGCTTCGAAGCGGATTCGTTCTTCGCCGATGCGGGCAATCGTCCGCACATCGGCCAGGCTTTCCTGGTGGTCGACCCGGCGGCGCTGGCCGGCGTCGAAGTGTTCGAGGAGCGCATGGAAACATTGATCGCCACCATGCTGCTCGATCCTGAAGTGCGCCTGCCCGGTGTCCGCCGCATCGAACTGGCGCGCCGGGCCGAGGCTGAGGGCATCGAGGTAGCGGCGACGCTGCTCGAACAACTGGAAGCGCTGGCTTTGCCCGCCTGATGGACCTGCCGTTCGACACCCTGGCCAGCGCGGCGCTGATCATCGTCCTCGCCTATACCGTGTTCGGCCTCACCGGTTTCGGCTCGTCGATCACCGCGATGCCGCTGCTGGCGCAACTCTTCCCGCTGCGCTTCGCCGTGCCGCTGATGCTGCTGCTCGATCTGTGCGCGACCACCCTGTTGGGCTTGAAGAACCGCAAAGTCGTGGATCGTCGGGAACTGCTGCGTCTGATTCCATACATGTTTGCGGGCATGGTGCTGGGCGTCACGCTGCTGGTGAACGCGCCGGAGCGCGCCCTGCTGCTGCTGCTGGGCTGCTTCGTGCTGGTCTATGCCGGCTGGAGCCTGCTGTTCCAGCGCGGCGTGAATCGAACCATTGCCACCGGCTGGGCAGCGCCGCTGGGCGTCGCCGGCGGGATATTCACCGCCCTGTTCGGCACCGGCGGGCCGCTCTATATCGTCTACCTCGCCGGTCGCCTGCATGACAAGCTGGCGCTGCGCGCGACCATCGGCGTGCTGATTTTCGTCAGCGGCATTTCCCGGCTGGTCCTGTTTTCCACTGCCGGTCTGTATGCGCAGGCCAACCTGCTGCTGCTCGGCGTCATGTTGCTGCCCTGCGCTCTGCTGGGGTTGTATATCGGCAGCCGTTTGCACCGACACCTGCCGGCGCAGCGGGTGGTGCAGGCGGTGTGGGTGATACTCATCCTCGGCGGATCAAGCCTGATCTGGCGCAGCTTGTGGGGCTAGCCGGAAGCTTTCGCTGTAGTGCGGCGCTGGACAATTGGCGGTTACTTATGTACAGTAATACGTACATATAAGGAGCCTTGGCATGGATGCGATTACCTACACCACCGTTCGTGCAAACCTCGCCAGCGCCATGGACCGCGTTTGCGACGATCATGAAGCGTTGATAATCACTCGTAACGGAGAACAGTCCGTGGTGATGCTCTCGCTCGAAGACTACAAGGCGCTCGAAGAAACCGCCTACCTCTTGCGCACCCCCGCCAACGCCAAGCGCCTCCTCGCCGCCGCCGCACAGTTGAACGCCGGCAAAGGCGTTGTGCGGAAGCTGGTCAGGTGAAGCTGATTTTCGCCGACGAGGCATGGGAAGACTACCTGTATTGGCAGAAACAAGACAAGCGCATGGTCGAGCGAATCAACAAGCTGATACGCGAGACACAGCGTGAGCCGTTCGTGGGCGTGGGCAAACCCGAACCGTTGAGGCATGCGCTTTCAGGATTCTGGTCACGCCGAATAACCGACGAGCATCGCATGGTGTATCGCGTCGAGCATGATGCCCTGATGATTGCTCAGTTACGCTTCCATTACTGAGACCGCCCGACGAGGGTGTAGAAAAAGTGGTTGAGAGGTCATGCAGAATAATTTTCGGGGGTCAGTTGACCATTCCCCGTTCCGAGATCGTCGAATGCAGAGCGTTTTGTGAGGCCGGTTTTTCGCCACAGACATGGCGGTTTTGAAAATTGAGTTTTTCTACAGCTTCAACGTTGAAACTACGCGTTCGGGGTTTGGTCGGTGAGACGGTAACGCCAGTAATCCGGGTGACGGCTGTGGTGCTTGAATGCGAGGATACGAATATGATCCGGAAGAACTCGGTAGTAAAGTACGTATGGGAACCGAGGCATGGAGTAACGCCTGATATCTGCCTCGATGATGTTCCATTGCTCGGGGGCGCTTTGAATGGTGCCGATGGCGATGTCGGTTGCGTCGAGAAACTGAGCGCCGAGAGTGGCACTCGACGCTCGTAAAACTTTGCCGCTTCGATGAGTTCCACCTCAGCATCAGGGTGGTATATCAGGCGCATCCGATAGCGCGCCGCGCAGCGTGCATGACCTCCCCGTGAGTGTGGCCCACAACGGCGCCGGCAGAAAGCTCTTGATCACGTCGAATGGCATCACTTACGGCAGTGCGCTCGTCGGTGTCGGACAAACCAGCGTCGATGCTCTGCCACAACGCTTGGGCGAGCATAACTCGCTCGGAAAGTGGAAGTGCCATTGCTTCTGTGGTGATTTGCTGGGTAATCATGGCTAAAGAGTAACGATTCAAGCGGCCCGGGTCAACAGAAAGCGAGAGCGAACGCCTAACGAACCGCTGCCGCTGGCGCCGCAAAACCGGCATCGATAAAGTTTGCATCGGCGCCTACAGAAGGATCGTCGCCCCCGGCTGCACTCGCGTAAACCGCACCGGTTCGCGCGTGAGTTCCAGTCCGTCGCCGCGCTGACGCACCAGCGTGTAGCTGGAACCGTGCAACTCGCCGGCTTCAGGGAAATCCTCGCGGTAATGCGCGCCGCGCGAGTCCTCCCGCGCCAGCGCCGCCGTGGCGATGACTTGACTCACCGCGATGAGGTTCTTCAGATTGAGCCAGTCATGCCAGGCCAGGTTGAAGGCGGGGTCGGGGTAATTCTGGCCGACGCCGATGCGGGAGAGTTCGGCATCAAGCCGCGCCAGCCCATCCAGTCCGCGTTGCAGGCTTGTCGCCGTGCGCAGAATGCCGACGTCATTCCACATCAGTTCGGACAGGGCCTCGCGTATCGTCTCCATATCGCCTGCAGCCTGGCGTAGCGGCGCGGCGTGCTGCGTCATGCTTTGCTGGATCGCCGCCTCGTCCGGCGCACGCAACTGCACATTGTGCTGCACCCAGGCCGCCATGCTGTCGCCGGCGATGCCGCCGAACACCGTGGAATTGGCGACGCCGTTGCCGCCCAGGCGATTGGCGCCATGCACGCCGCCGGTGTCTTCGCCCGCGGCGAACAACCCTTGCAGCGGCGTCGTGCAGTCCGACCGGAATACCACGCCGCCCATCATGTAGTGGGCCGTCGGCACCACTTCTACCAGATCGCCGGCCAGATCGAAGCCACAGTCGGCGCAGCGCTCCACCATGCCCTTGAACTGGCGGCGCACATTATCCGTGCCGAGATGATGCATCTGGATATACGCGCCGCCGTTGGGCGAGGTGCGCCCGGCGCGCATTTCCGAGAAGATTGAACGTGACACGATGTCGCGGGTCGCCCGTTCGCCGCGCGCGTCGTAGTCGTGCATGAAGCGCTGTTTGGCGCCGTTGAGCAGGTAGCCGCCGGCGCCACGCAAGCCTTCTTCCAGCACCGTCCCGGTCATGCGGGTGTGGCTGCCGGCGAGCAGGCCGGTGGGATGGAACTGCACCATCTCCATGTCGCGCAGGGGCAGCCCGGCACGCAGCGCCATGGCCATGCCGTCGCAGCTCTTGTCGCCGGAAGGAGTGTGATATTTGTACATGGTCGGCCCGCCGCCGGTGGCCAGCAGCACCGCTTTGGCCTGCACGAACACGAATTCGCCTGTGCGCATATCGATCATCAGCACGCCCGCCAGCGCCGCGCCATCGGGTGTCTTGATTAGGTCGACGGCCCGATGCTCTTCCAGGCGCTGGATGTTGCGCGCCCACACTTGTTCGGCCAGGCGGTTGATGATTTCGATGCCGGTCAGGTCGCCCTTGTGTACCGTGCGGTCGAAGCTCTGACCGGCAAAGGTCTTTTGATGCACGGTGCCGTCGGGGTTGCGGTCGAAGAAACAGCCCAGCTCATTCTCGAGTTCATGGATGCGCTCGACGGCCTTGGTCACCAGCGTCCACGCGAGGTCCTGGTCGGACAGCCACTTGCCGCCCTCGATGGTGTCCATGAAGTGGCGCTCGACCGAATCGCCCTCGGCCAGGGCGACGTTGTAGCCGCCCTGGACCATGCGCGTGCAGCCCGACTTACCCAGCAGCCCCTTCACCGCGACGGTGATCGACAGCGCCGAATCGGCCTGGTGCGCATGCAGGGCGGCGAACAAGCCGGCCCCGCCCGAGCCGAGGATCAGGATATCGGTGTGCAGTCGTTTCACGTTCATGTCGCTTTTACTCCCAGGCTGGCCAGCACCTCGGCGCGCCGCGCCTGGGCGTCCTGCTTGACGGCGCGGTAGAGGCTGCCGCCGTGACTGTCCATAGCCACCAGCAGCGGACCGAAATTGCGGATGCGGAAGCGCCACAGCGATTCGGGGTTGAGATCGTCGAGATCGACATCTTCGATCTGCTCGATCCAGGTGGTTTCCAGCGCCGCCGTGCCGCCGACGACGGCGAGATATGCGCCGCCCAGTTCCCTGAACGCCTCCAGAGAATCCTCGCGCAACCCCCCCTTGCCGATGATGATACGCACGCCATACTGTGTCATCAGTGGCCGCGTGAAGCGCTCCATGCGGTCGGAGGTGGTGGTGCCGATACACACCGGCGCATAGCCGGCTGGGTGTGCAGCGCTCTTCTCCACCTTCTTCACGTTGGGCGCGGTGTGGATCACGGCATGTCCATGCAGGTCGAAGCGCGTCGTGCGGCCACGGTCGAACAGGTGGATCTGCGGGGCGTCGCGGATGCCGAACAGGGTGGCTTGCAGCGTGACCGTGTCGTCGATGCGCAACTGGCGGATTTGCGCTTCGCTGACCGGCGTGGTGAGTTCGTAATGGGCCACGATCAGGCTCCTAGAATCCGTAGCTGACGCCTGCCGGCGTGAACGTCGCCGTGGCGCGACGGGCGGAATGACACTGCATGTTGACGGCGACCGGGTTCATGGTGATGTGCGTCGCCGCCAGTTCGATATGCACGGCGAAGGCGGTGGCGTCGCCGCCCAGGCCTTGCGGCCCGACGCCGAGCTGGTTCACCGCTGCGGACAATTGCACTTCCAGTTGCGCACCCTCCGCATCGCCGCAGCGGCTGCCCAGCGCCCGCGTCGCCGCCCGCTTGGCCAGCGCCACGCACAGATCGGAAGTGCCGCCGATGCCGACGCCGACAATGGTAGGCGGGCAGGTCTTGCCGCCGGCGGCCAGCACGCAGTCGATGACGAAGGTCTTGATGGCGTCGATGCCCTCGGCGGGGGTGGCCATCTTGAGGAAGGAATTGTTCTCCGAACCGCTGCCCTTGGGTATCATCTCGATCAACAGGGTCTGCGGCATGGCGCTGTAATCAATGTGGATCACCGGCACCTCGACGCCGCAGGAAGTGTGTTCGTTCTTGCGCGTCAGCGGGTGCACGACTGAGGAGCGCAGCGGATATTCGCGCGTGGCGCGTTCGCAGCCGCGGCGGATGGCCTGTTTCAAAGCGTGTCCATCAACTGCAACAGCGCTGCCGATGACAACGTTGTAGATCGGCACGCCGGTGTCCTGGCAGAGCAGGTTGTCGGTATCTTCCGCCACCCGGATATTGGTCAGCATAGTGGCGAGAACATTCCTGGCGGTGGGCGCGGTTTCCTGCGCCGCCAGGCGGACGAAGCCATCCTTGATGTCCGGCGGCAGTATCTTCAACGCGCGGATGTACAACTCCCTGGCGGTTTCTTCGACGGTTTTCAAATCAATTCGCATAGTGTGTCTCCGGAAAGCGGCTCATCAACCAAGCAAAGCCAGGGCGAAGGCCAGCCCGGTGGCGAGACCGCAGCCGAGGGCCAGGGCGATCCAGTTCTTGCGCAGCCCCGACCAGGGTAGAAATTCGATCAGCAGCAGGCGCACGCCGCCCATCAAGTGCAGCGTCAGCAGCACCACCAGCCCCCATTCGCCAAACTTGAACAGCGCTTGGTCGGTATATTTTATAGCCCCGTCCAGCGCCGCCTCGCCGTGTATCGCCAGTCCCAGCACCCAGAAATGCAGGGGCAGGAAGGCCGCCAGCGCCAGCCCGGAACAACGGTGTACCAGAAATGCCCAGTAGGCGGGATGCGCGCGGGCGCGGAAATCGGGGAAATTGCCGGGGCGTTTCATGCCACCACTCCGTAGACGGCGCGCAAGCCCATGCCGGCGATCAGGCCGCCGCACAGGATGGCTGCCATGCCGGCGCTGCGCCCGCGCCAGCCCAGCCACTCCGCCGCGATGGTCGCCAGGCCGATTGGCACATGCACTGCGCAAGCCAGCACAAACACAGCGTAGAAGCCGCCGAAAAACCAGTTACCCCGCGTGCGACCGAGTATCTCGGCGGCGCTGAGTCCGCCGCGCACTGCGTAGATCATCACCGCCAGGTGCACCAGCACGCACAGCGCCAGGAGCATGGCGCTGATGCGTTGCAAGTACCAGAGCCTGGCCTGGGTGATGGCGCTCGTCATAGTTCGCCCCGCATCGCCGCTCTGGCCGTCAGGCGCTTCAGGCCGGCGATGCCGGCGGTCGGCGCGATCTGTTTGGGGCAGCGCTCGGCGCACGAACCTTGGGTGTGGCAAACATGGCAACCGGCATCGCCGGCGACCGCATTCAGCCGTTCCGGTTGCTGCGTGTCGCGCACATCGTTGACCAGAGTCCACGCGCGATTAAGCGCCGCCGGCCCGAGAAAATCTGCGCGCCAGGTCACGACATCGCAAGAGGCGTAGCAGATGCCGCAGCCGATGCACTCGATACCGGCATTGGCGGCGAGGCGTTCCTTTGATGCCGGTGCAACCTGGGCGAAGTCGTCATGGCGGGTTAGTGGTCCTTTGAACTGTCCCTTGGCGCGCGCCCATTTGTCGAAGAACCCGCTCATGTCGGTGGCGAGGTCCTTGATGACGGGCAGGTTGTCCAGCGGTGCGATCTCCAGTTGGCCGTCTGCGGCGACTTTGGCGACGCTGGTGCGGCAAGTCCAGCGCGCCTTCCCGTTCACCGTCATGGCGCAGGAGCCGCACATGCCGACGCGGCAGGCGTAGCGGTAGCTGAGAGTAGGGTCGAGGTAGCGCTGGATGTGGGTCACCACATCCAGCACCGTCTGGCTGTCATGGCGTGGCACGGCAAACGTCGTGAAGCCGCCCCGCTCAGAATTGCCGCGCCACACGTTCACTGCGAGGTCTGTTTTCATTTCCGGGACAGTGGCCATGGGGATGGAGAGGTTTCGATAGCGCTATTCTGGCGAAATCCATAGTAAATAAAAAGCCAATATAAATCTATTCGAGATAAAGTTATTCTTTATAATGAATATTTCACCAGCCGCGCCGCGCCATGTCATCGATACGCAGCTTCAAGACCTTGCTCGCCGTCGTCAAGCACGGCAGCTTTGCCGCCGCCGGAAAAGCAATCGGGTTGACGGCGGCGGCGGTGGGCCTGCAAATCCGCGCACTGGAAGCAGATCTGAATCAGGTGCTGTTCGACCGCGGGGCGCGCTCAGTGGTGCTGAATACCAACGGGCGCAGGATCGCCGCGCAGGCCGGGGAACTTGTGGCGCGCTACGAAGCGCTGGCGGTAATTGACGACGACGAACTATCCGGTACGGTGGTGATGGGCGCACTCGTCTCGGCCCTGATGGGGGCTTTTGCCGATGCCCTGTGGAACCTGAAGCAGGCGCATCCGCTGCTTGAAGTGAAACTCCTCGCCGGCTTGTCGAGCGACTTCGCCGTCAAGGTGGAGCAGGGCGAACTGGACGCCGCAGTGGTGGCGCAGTCACCGCGTCCGCTGCCGGCGAGCCTGTTGTGGACGCCGCTGTACGCCGAACCGATGGTGCTGATCGTGCCGCGCCACCCGCGTTTCGATCTGCCGCGTATCCGCAGTCCGCTGGAGACGCTGCGGCGCGCGCCTTTCCTGCGTTTCGACCGGCACACCTGGACTGGCGTGTTGGTCAAGGAGGTGCTGCGGCAATGTCAGGTCAGCGTGCGCGAGGAAATGGAATTGAATTCCGTTGAGGCCATTGTGGAAATCGTGCGCCAGGGTTTCGGCATCTCCATCGTGCCGCGCCTGGCCAATGTGCACTGGGCGCGCGACCAGGGTCTGCGGGTGATTTCCCTGCCGGGCGTGAATGTGCAACGTCAGGTCGGCCTGCTTGAGCGCGTCCGCCACGGTCGGCAACGATTTACCGGCGCGATCAAGCAGTATTTTCAGGCCGGTGATGGAAAGCGGCGGAGGAAAAGCCGGTTTGCGTAAGCCGCAGCATATAATCGGCGCTTCGATCATTTGCGCGGTTCCCCATGAGCTATTTCAAGCATCATGTTTTTTTCTGCACCAACCAGCGCGCGCCGGGTGAAACCTGCTGCAATGCGCGCGGCGCGAGTGAGCTGCGCAACTATGCCAAGGACCGCATCAAGGCGCTCGGACGCGCCG
This sequence comes from Betaproteobacteria bacterium, assembly GCA_016194935.1. Classification (GTDB taxonomy): domain Bacteria; phylum Pseudomonadota; class Gammaproteobacteria; order Burkholderiales; family Rhodocyclaceae; genus JACRAR01. The sequence goes on along the minus strand of JACQAO010000057.1, from coordinate 53,708 downwards.
GCCCCGGCAAGGTACGCATCAATTCGGCGGGCTGCATGGATCGTTGCGACCACGGGCCGGTACTGGTGGTTTACCCTGAAGAGGTCTGGTATACCTACATCGACAAAGAAGACATCGATGAGATCGTCGACCGTCATCTGCTCGGCGGTCAGGTTGTCGAGCGCCTGAAGATATAAGCCATGAGCAAGTCCGAACGGGTATTGCTGGATGGCGAGGGCGGCAAGATCGAGGTGTTTGTCGAGCCGCAGGAAAATGCCAGGGGGATTGTCCTGATCGCCCACCCGCACCCTTTGTTCGGCGGCACTCCAGACAACAAGGTGGTGACAACCATCGCCAGGAGCTTCCGCGAACTCGGTTACGTCACGCTGCGGCCAAGCTTTCGCGGCGTCGGCGGCAGCGAAGGATTGCATGACCACGGCATCGCCGAGACCGGCGACCTGCTGGCGGTGCTGGCGTATGCGCGGCAGCGTTTCGCGCACCCGCCGCAGCCTTTGCCGGTGGCGTTGGCCGGGTTTTCTTTTGGCGCCTATGTGATCGCGCGTGTTGCGAAAACCCTCGCGGAGGCAAGTGATCCCGCCGAACGTCTGGTGCTGATCGGCACCGCCGCCGGTTTTATCGAAGGCACGCGCAGTTACATGACCGAGGCCGTCGCACCGGATACCGTCGTGATCCACGGTTCCAGCGATGAAGTGGTGCCGCTCGCCAATGTGATTGCCTGGGCGACGCCGCTGGAATTGCCGGTGATCGTGATCCCCGGCGCGAGCCACTTCTTCCATCGCAAACTGCATCTGATTCACAACATTATTCTCTCAGCATGGAACAATTAATCGTATCCGGACTGCGCAAATCCTACGCCGGACGCGAGGTCGTGGCCGGCGTAAGTTTCACGCTGGCGCGCGGCGAATGTTACGGCCTGCTGGGGCCCAATGGCGCGGGCAAGACCACCACGCTGCGCTGTTGCCTGGGGCTGACGGCGCCCGACAGCGGCGTCATCGCCATGGCCGGCGAGCCAATCCCGGCGCGGGCGCGCGAGGCACGCATGAAAGTCGGAGTGGTGCCGCAGTTCGACAATCTCGATCCAGACTTCACCGTGGCGGAAAATCTGCGGGTGTTCGGCCGTTATTTCGGCATCAGTGATGCTGCGACGCGCAGCCGCATTCCCGATCTGCTCGATTTCGCCGGGCTAGCGGGCAAGGAGAACGCCCGTCTGCAAACCCTTTCCGGCGGCATGAAACGCCGCCTGACGCTGGCGCGGGCGCTGGTCAACGACCCCGACCTGCTGTTGCTGGACGAGCCGACCACCGGCCTCGACCCGCAGGCGCGCCACCTGATCTGGGAACGGCTGAAACGCTTGCTGCAACAGGGCAAGACCATTCTGCTGACCACGCATTTCATGGACGAGGCCGAGCGCCTCTGTCACCGCCTGGCGATTCTCGACCAGGGCCGCATCGTGGCGGAAGGCGCGCCGCGCCAGTTGATCGCCACACACATCGAGCCGCAGGTGATCGAAGTGTATGGCGAGGATGCGCCCGCCTGGGCGGGCAGCGCCGAACAGGGCTATGCCCGGCGCATTGAGGTCAGCGGCGAAACCGCCTTCTGCTATGTCGAGGCGGAGCAAGTGGCGCCACTGCTGGCGCATCTCGCCGAGCGCCCGGAACTGAGGACTTTGCATCGACCCGCGAATCTTGAGGATGTATTTCTCAAGCTGACCGGCAGGGAACTTCGTGATTAACCAGAATGAATAAATTCTTCTCCCTGCCCCGTTTTTCCCTGCGCGCCATCGCCGTGTGGCGGCGCAACTTTCTGGTGTGGCGCAAGCTGGCGATTCCTTCGGTGCTGGGCAATCTGGCTGACCCGATGATCTATCTGTTCGGCCTCGGCTACGGGCTGGGCAGCTTGCTGCCCGAGGTCGCGGGCGTGAGCTACATCGTCTTTCTGGCCAGCGGCACGGTCTGCGCCAGTACCATGAACGCGGCTTCGTTCGAGGCGCTCTACTCGGCATTCTCGCGCATGCATGTGCAGAAAACCTGGGAAGCCATCCTCAATGCGCCGGTGACGCTGGACGATGTGCTGGCGGGTGAGTGGTTGTGGGCTGCTGCGAAAGCCACATTGTCGGGGCTGGCGATTCTGCTGGTGATTGCGGCCTTGGGTTTTGTCGCCTCGCCGCTGGCCTTGTGGGCGATTCCGGTGATATTCCTCACCGGCCTGTGTTTCGCTGCGCTCGGCCTGATCGTCACTGCACTGGCGCCGTCTTATGATTTTTTCATGTACTACTTTACGCTGTTCGTCACCCCGATGATCCTGCTCAGTGGAGTGTTCTTTCCGGTCGAACAGTTGCCGGCGACGATACAGACTATCGCCAGCCTGCTGCCGCTGGCGCATGCGGTGCGCCTGGTGCGGCCATTGTTGCTGGGTGAATTGCCGGTCGATGCCGGCATGCACCTCGCCGCGCTGCTGGTGACGGCGCTGGCCGCCTACTGGCTGGCACTGGTACTGACGCGCCGCCGCCTGCTCAAATAAGATTCCAGGCCGTATTCAAGCCAATACTTTGTTGACTTCGCTTGCCGTACTAATTGTACTGTCTGCGCTTCGTCTTCGCGTCTTGTCTTGAATACGGCCTGGAATCAAGCCAAACCGAGCTTCTGCGCCAGGCCGATGCGTTGCAGTTTGCCGGTGGCGCCTTTGGGGATTTCGGCCATGAAGAGGATTTTCCTCGGCACCTTGAAGTCCGCCAGGCGCGTTGCGGCAAAATCGCGGATCTCCCTTTCGTCGGCTTGCCGGCCCTCGCGCAGCACGATGACGGCGCCGACTTCTTCACCGAGTTTGTCGTGCGGCACGCCGAAGGTCACCACTTGCAGCACGGCGGGATGGTCCATCAGCACTTCATCCACTTCGCGCGGAGAAATTTTTTCGCCGCCGCGATTGATGATTTCCTTCAGGCGTCCGGTGATGGTGACATAGCCGGCGATACTCATATTGCCCTGGTCGCCGGTGCGGAACCAGCCGTTGGTGAAGTTTTCGGCATTGGCCTTGGGGTTGTTTTCATAACCTGCGGTGACGTTGGCGCCGCGGATGACGATTTCGCCGGTGCTGTTGGGCGGCAGGATTCTGCCCGATTCGTCCATGATCGCCACTTCCGGACCGGCGGCAATGCCCACCGTACCGGGCTTGCGCGGCTTGGGTGGCAGCGGATTGCTGCACATCTGGTGAGCGGCTTCAGTCATGCCGTAGGCTTCGATGAGCGGCGCCTTGAAGGTTTCTTCCAGTTCGCGGATCACCTGGGTCGGCATCGACGAGGAGGAGGAGCGAAGGAAACGCAGCGGATGCTTGGCGATGATGCCCTGGTTCTTGTCGGCGCGGGTCAGGATGGTCTGGTGCATGGTCGGCACGGCGGTGTACCAGGTCGGCTTGGCTTCATCCATCCAGCCGAAAAACTTGAGCGCGTTGAAGCCTGGCGTGCAGCAGACGTAAGCGCCTGCGGAGAACGGCGCCAGCAGGCCAGCGATGAGGCCGTGGATATGGAACAGCGGCATGATGTTGAGGCCGCGATCAGCATCGGTGAATTGCAGCGTCTCGGCGATATTGCCGGCGGAAACCGCTACATTGCGCTGCGACAGCGGCACGATTTTCGGTCGTGAAGTGGTGCCGGAAGTATGCAGGATCAGCGCCACATCGCCGGCCTGCGCCCATCCGCCTTGCCCCCCGGCAACGGCCTGGAGCGGCGCACCGCGCAGTTTCAGGTCGAAAGTGCCGGCCCCCAGTTGCGGCGTGGGAGTCAGGTCGATGATGGCAATGCCGAGCTTTGCCGCCACGGTAATCGCAGGGGCCGACATCTCGCTACCGGCTTCGACGATCAGCGCACGGGCTTTCAGGTCGGACAGGTAGAACTCGAACTCGTCGGCGCGATAAGCCGGGTTGAGCGGCGCCGCAGTGGCGCCGCAGGCCACGGCGATAAACGCCGTACCCATCTCCGGGCCGTTGCGCAGGACGATGGCGACGCGGTCGTTGCGACCGATGCCAAAGCGGTTGAGTGCCGCCACGCTATGCACAATGTGGCCGCGCAGGCCCTTGAAGTTCAAGTCGGGCAAGCCGGGCGCACCCACCGCAGGGGCATTGTCGTGGCCGGCGGAGAGCAGTTCGGGCAGGGTAATGCTACGGGCCATGGTTTTGTGCCTTTCTCAGATATTTATGCCCTAGAGGGTAGGCTGGATTTTGAGCTTACCCATGCCATCCTGCAAGGTCTTGGCGAGCAGGCTGACGACTGCGTGGATGGCGTCGATATGCGGCGTCGGCGTGCCGGTGATGCGGCCAAGCTCGACCACCGAGCCGATCAGCGCGGCAATTTCCGGCGGACGCCCGGCTTCGATGTCCTGCAACATCGAGGTCTTGTGCGGGCCGACCGCTTCGGCGCCGGCGATGCGTTTTTCCAGCGTGACCTTGAAGCGGATGCCGAGGCTTTCGGCCAGGGTCTGCGCCTCGCTCATCATCCGCGCGGCCAACTCGCGCGTCAGCGGAAACTGGCAGATGTCGACCAGCGTGGCATGAGTCAAGGCGCTGACGGGATTGAAGCTGAGATTGCCCCACAGCTTGGTCCAGATTTCGGAACGAATATCGGTGAGCACCGGCGCCTTGAACCCGGCTTTGCGCAGCACCTCGGACACCAGCCTGATGCGCGGCGTGTCGGCGCCGTCGATTTCGCCCACGGAAAAACGATTGCCTTCGATATGCTTCAACACACCGGGCGAAACGATTTCCGCCGCTGGATAGACCACCGCACCGACCACCCGCTCGATTGGCAGGTGGTCGGCGATCACACCGCCCGGATCGACACTTTCCAGGCGCTGCCCGTCATGCGGCCCGCCGTGCTTCATGAAGTACCACCAGGGGACGCCGTTCTGCGCCGTCAGCACCGTGGTCTCGGCGTGGTACATGGCCGGCAGATCCTTGACCACTGCGGCGAGCTGGTGCGCTTTCATGCCGAGGATCACCAGATCCTGGCTGCCAGCCTCGGCGATCCTGTCGGTCGCCTTGGTGCGCACCACGCTTTCGCTGCCGTCTTCTTCCACCAGCTTCATGCCGTTGGCGCGAATCGCCGCGAGCTGCGGGCCGCGCGCGATCAGCGTGACATCTTCCCCGGCCTGCGCCAGCTTGACGCCGAGCAGGCCGCCGATGGCGCCCGCGCCGACGATGCAGATTTTCATCGCTGTCTCCTATTCATAGCTGTTGCAGAGTGTGCCGATGCCGTCTATCACCACCTCGACGCGCATGCCAGTCCGCATCGGCAATGCGCCGACCGAAGTGCCGCAGGCAATCAGGTCGCCAGGGCAGAGCGTCATTTCGCGCGACAGCAGGCTGACGATTTTTGCGGGCGGCAGAATCATGTCGCTGGCCGGGTAATTTTGTCTTTCGCGGCCATCCAGCAGGGTGCGGATACGCAATTGTGACCAGTCGAGTCCGGTGGCCACCACCGGGCCGAAAGGGCCAAAAGTATCGCAGCTCTTGGCGCGCGCCCACTGGGCGAAGGAAGGTTCCTGGTTGAGAATATCCAGTGCGGTGACATCGTTCACGCAGGTGTAGCCGAAGATACTCTCCGCCGCCTGGTCTTCGCTGGCATTGCTGCAGGTCTTGCCGATCACGATGCCGAGCTCGCCCTCATACAACACCTTGCCCGTGTAGCTCGCCGGCTTGCGTATCACCCCACCGGGCGCCAGATAGCTGTTCGGCGTCTTGATGAAATACAACGGCGTTTGCGGAATTGTCTGGCCCAGCTTGGCGGCGAGTTCGTGGTAGTTGTTCCACAGGCCGATAAATTTGCCGGGACGCAGCGGTGGAAGCAGCTTCACCCGGCTCAGCGCAGTGGTCTCTCCGCTCGGGCGGGGCTGGCTGAAAATGTCGCCCGCATAGAGGTGAATGGTCTGCCCATCCGCTACCAGCGTGCCGCAGCGCGCTTTTCCGTCCTGCTCGAAGTTCACCCACCATGTCATATGCTTTCCTTTGCGTGCGCTTTCAAAATCCACGACATGGACGGCGGAAATTGCAAAACTGCAACATTGATCACATTCAGTATCAATGGCTACGCAAGATTTGGTTATTATATCTGCAAAGCTGATGGTTCCACCCGGAATATGACAGACGCAGACCCGCTAACCGGAAGGAAAACAAGGTGGAAAACAGCCGCATGAGGATTAAGCCAAGATGATGGAGATGCTGGCAGGCACGCAATTCTGGGTGTCGTTGGCGCAGATTATCGGCATCGATATCATTCTTTCCGGCGACAATGCAGTGGTCATTGCGTTGGCGACACGTTCCCTGCCGCTGTTACAGCAGAGGAAGGCGATTTTGTTCGGCAGCATGGCCGCCGTCGCCATGCGGGTGACTCTTGCCGCAGTGGCCGTGGAAATGCTGACGCTGCCTTATCTCAAGATGATCGGCAGCGTGCTGCTGCTGTGGATCGGCATTCAATTGTTGCTTCCGGATGACCACGGGGAGAGCCAGGGGGAAAACGGGAAAAAGAGCAACGGCAATTCCCTGCCGGCAGCCATTCGCACCATTCTGGTCGCCGATCTGGTGATGAGCCTGGATAATGTCATCGGGATAGCCGCTGCAGCCAAGGGCAATCTGGTTCTGCTCGTCATGGGCTTGGCAATCAGCATTCCTCTGATCGTCTTCAGCAGTACTGCGATCCTCAAGCTGATGGATCGTTTTCCCGTCATCATCACACTGGGCGCGGCGTTGCTCGGCTATGTGGCAGGCGAAATGCTGGTGACCGATCCGGCGCTGGCGCACTGGATGGAATCACAAATCAGCCTGCTCCATCAAGCGGCGCCCATCGCCGGTGCGGTTGTGGTGGTATTGGCAGGCAAAGCCCTGGGGCGGCGGGCAGCCGCCCGGAAAACATGAGGTGGCGGGATGATTAAACTACTGGCGCCTGTGGATGGTTCGGAGAATTCCAATAAAGCGGTAAGGTTCCTGATTGGGAAGATCTCTCAGTACAAAGAGCCGCCGGAAATCCACCTGCTCAATGTGCAGTATCCGATCGCTTCCGGCAATGTAAAACAGTTTATCCGCCATGAAGAAATTGATCGCTATTATCATGACGAAGGGATGGCCGCGCTGCAAGCCGCGAGAAAGCTGCTGGGCCAGGCCGGCATCCCCTATGTTTACCATGTCGGCGTGGGTGAGCCGGCGGAGACTATTGTTCGCTATGCCCAGGAGCATGATTGTCGGCAGATTGTGATGAGCCCCCGCGGCCTGGGGAGCGTGATGGGCATGTTGCTGGGTTCGGTTGCCGCCAAGGTGCTGCACCTGTCGGAAGTGCCGGTGCTGCTGGTCAAGGGTGATGCATAGCGCAGGCAATGCGTCAATTTTTTGAAAACTACAGGAGGGATGCAGCATGAACAAAATTTCCAATTTCAGGCGCAACCGGTGCAGCGCCGCCAACCTAGCGCTCGGTTCTATTGCTGTCGCAGCCTGCGTTGCGGCAACGCCGGTATTTGCAGCCTGGGAGCCCGCCAAGCCGGTGGAATTCATTGTGCCGGCCGGCACCGGCGGCGGCGCCGACCAGATGGCCCGCCTGATCCAGGGCATCGTCATCAAGCACAAGCTGATGAAGGAGCCTCTGATCGTTGTTAATAAGTCGGGAGGGGCGGGGGCGGAGGGTTTTCTGGATGTCAAAGCGGCCAAGGGTGATCCGTACAAGATCGTCATTACCCTGTCGAATTTATTTACCACACCGATGGCGACCGGGGTGCCGTTCAACTGGAAGGACATGACCCCGGTATCAATGATGGCGCTCGACCAGTTCGTGTTGTGGACCAATGCCGAAGCGCCCTACAAGACGGCCAGGGAATACATCGCCGCCGTCAAGGCCGCCGGGCCGAACAAGTTCAGGATGGGCGGCACGGGATCCAAGCAGGAAGACCAGATACTCACGGTGGGTCTGGAGAAAGCTACCGGCACAAAGTTCATCTACATCCCCTTCAAGGGCGGCGGCGAGGTGGCGGTGCAATTGGTGGGCAAGCATATTGATTCCACCGTGAACAATCCCATCGAAGCGGTTGCGCAATGGCGCGCCGGCAAGCTGGTGGCGCAGTGTGTGTTCGACGAACAACGCATGCCCTACAAGGCCAAGATCACCGCTACCCAATCCTGGAATGATGTCCCCACCTGCAAGGAAGCCGGGGTGCCGACCAGCTATCAGATGTTGCGCGGCATTTTCATGCCGGCGGGAGTGAGCAAGGATCAACTGGAGTTCTACGTGAGCCTGTTGAAAAAAGTCCGTGAAACCCAGGACTGGAAGGACTTCATGGAGAACGGCGCGTTTAACCAGACCAGCATGAGCGGCGCGGAATTCACCAAGTGGCTGGAGGGTGCAGAGGCCACGCACCACGAGTTGATGAAGGAAGCCGGATTCCTGGCGAAATGATGGGGCAGAACAAGGAAGGCGGCAGCCGCCCGGTGATTGCCAGCAATCGGGTTGAGGCTATCGTCGCCTCGGTTCTGTTGCTGATAGGCGCGGTGGTCGTCTATAACAGCGTGCAGTTGGGCGCGCGCTGGACCAGCGACGGCCCGGGGTCGGGTTATTTTCCATTCTATATCGGCCTCATGCTCTGTCTGTCAGGGGCAGTCACTCTATACCAGGCGCTATTCGGCAAACTAAAAAATACCCAGGCTTTCGTGGATCGTGAGCAATTAAAGCGGGTTATGGCGGTGCTGATTCCGGCGGGATTTTACGTACTCGCCATCCAGTTTCTGGGCGTCTACCTGGCGTCGACTCTGTATATCGCCTTGTTCATGCGGGTGCTCGGCAGGTATTCCTGGATTAACAGCATCGTTGCCGCCGTTGCGGTGAATGCAGTGTTTTTCCTGATGTTCGAGGTGTGGTTCAAAGTGCCGCTGTACAAGGGTATCTACGAGCCGCTGAGTTTTCTCGGTTATTGAACACCCCGGAATAAACTCAGGCATAAGGAGTTTTCGTAATGGAAGAAATCGGCGCGTTGTTTCATGGATTTGCCGTTGTCCTGACCCCCATGAACATGCTCCTGATGATGGTCGGGATCGTGCTGGGCGTGCTGATCGGCGTGCTGCCCGGCCTGGGTGGCGCCAACGGCGTGGCGATCCTGCTGCCGCTGACCTTCACCATGTCGCCCACTTCGGCCATCATCATGCTGTCCTGCATCTACTGGGGCGCGTTGTTCGGCGGGGCCATCACCTCGATCCTGTTCAACATTCCCGGCGAACCCTGGTCGGTGGCGACCACCTTCGACGGTTACCCGATGGCCCAGCAGGGCCGGGCCGGAGAGGCGCTCGCCGCGGCATTCACCTCGTCTTTCGTGGGCGCGTTGGTGGCGGTGGTGATGATTACTTTTCTCGCGCCGCTAGTGGCGAAATTCGCGCTGGAGTTCGGCCCGCCGGAATTTTTCGCGGTGTATTTGCTGACGTTTTGCAGCTTCATCGGCATGGGCAAGGGATCACCTTTCAAGATTCTGGCTTCGATGGCACTGGGCTTTGCCCTGGCGGCGGTCGGCATGGATACGGTGACCGGCCAGTTGCGCCTGACCTTCGGTTGGTCGGAGCTGATGCGGGGTTTCGATTTCCTGATCGCGGTGATCGGCCTGTTCGGCATCGGCGAAATCCTGCTGTCGATGGAAGAGGGTTTGGCGTTCTCGGGCAAGACCGCCAGGATCAGCCCCAAGGTGGTTCTGGAAACCTGGAAAAAATTACCGCAATACTGGCTGACCTATATCCGCAGTTCCCTGATCGGCATCTGGATGGGCATTACTCCCGGCGGCGCAACGCCGGCTTCCTTCATGGGTTATGGCATCGCCAAGAAAATGTCCAGGGACGGCGCGAAATTCGGCACCGGCCAACTGGAGGGCGTGATCGCCCCGGAGACCGCCGCGCATGCCGCCGGCACCAGCGCGCTGCTGCCGATGCTGGCCCTGGGCATCCCCGGTTCGCCCACGGCAGCCGTGCTGCTGGGCGGCTTGCTGATCTGGGGTTTGCAACCGGGGCCGTTGTTGTTCGTGGAGCAGAAGGATTTTGTCTGGGGCTTGATCGCCAGCATGTACCTGGGCAACCTCGCCGGGCTCATCGTGGTGCTGACCACTGTGCCGCTGTTCGCCGCTATCCTGCGCATCCCGTTTTCCATCATCGCCCCCATCATCATCGTCATCTGCGCCATCGGCGCATACACCGTGCATAACGCGATGCTGGATATCTGGTTCATGCTGCTGTTCGGCGTGGTGGGTTACCTGTTCAAGAAACTCGATTACCCCTTGGCGCCGATGGTGCTGGCGCTGGTGCTGGGAGACAAGGCCGAGGATGCCTTCCGTCAATCCATGCTGCTATCCCAGGGCGAGGTTTCCATCATGTGGTCCAACCCGCTGGTGGGGACGATTACCAGCCTGGCGTTGATTCTGTTGCTGTGGCCGCTGATTTCGAAGGCACTGAAAATAATTCGCCCCGGTCGGGAAGGCAGAGTGTTCACGGGTTAACTCGCCAGCAGCCCGTACAGCATCTTGCTGGCGAGCAAGGCGAGAAATCCGCCGAAGCCGCGTTTCAACTGCTTGACCGGCAGCCGGTGCGCCATGCGCGCGCCGAAAGGCGCCGCCACAAACGAGCATGCAACGATGCCGATAAAGGCCGGCAGATATACATAGCCCAGGCTGTGGGCGGGCAGATTAGGGGCGCTCCATCCCGCCGCGACATAGCCGATCAATCCCGCCACGGCGATGGGAAAGCCGAGTGCAGACGAAGTGCCAACTGCCTTGTGTATGTCTACATTGCAAAACAACATGTAGGGAATCGACATGAAGCCGCCGCCTGCAGCCACCAGGCTGGAGATGATGCCGATGCCTGTTCCCACTCCGAACTGCGCCAGGCTGCCCGGCAGGCTGCGATGGGGCTGGGGTTTGAAGTCCAGCATCATCTGCAGCGAAGCAAAATAAACAATCACGGTGAAGCTGATCGCCAATGGCCGGGTCGGTATCAATCCGGCCACCAGCGAGCCGCCCAGGGTGCCGAGCAGCAACCCCGGCGCGAGCGCCTTGACGATATCCCAGCGCACGGCGGCATGCAGATGATGGGCGCGCATGCTGGAAATCGAAGTCAATGCAATGGTCGCCATCGAAGTCCCCAGCGCCAGGTGCATCAAATGGATATCGGGAATGCCTTGCGCCGCAAACACCATCAGCATGAAAGGTACCAGGGTAAGTCCGCCACCGACGCCGAACAACCCGGCAATGAAACCAGCGAAAATGCCCAGCAGCGGATAGGCCAGCCACCACAGCGTCATCTGGTCAGGCTTTCAGCTTCATCAATTTTTTGCAAATGAAACTCCATTCCGCCGGATCCAGCGGCGTGATCGAGAGGCGATTGCCGCGTTGCAGAATGCGCAACTTGTCCAGCTCGGGGTGAGAGCGCAATTCAGCGAGGCCAACCAGCCGGGTTTTTTTCGTGGCCCGCACGTCGACGTTCACCCAGCGCGGGTTCTCGGGCGTCGCCTTGGGGTCGTAATATTTGCTTTTGGCGTCGAACTGGGTGTGGTCCGGGTAGGCCAGCTTCGCCACCTCAGCCAGCCCGGCGATGCCAGGTTCGGCGCAATTCGAATGGTAAAAGAATACCTTGTCGCCAACTTGCATCTGGTCACGCATGAAGTTGCGCGCCTGGTAGTTGCGCACGCCATACCAGGCCACGGTTTGCCGGGGCATTGCCAGCACATCGTCGATGCTGGCATCGGCAGGTTCGGATTTCATCAGCCAGTAACGCATTTCTATTCCTTGCTGCATTGATTGATTTTGAATACCAATTTGTCGGTTTGATTATATTCCCTGTATGGCCTGTAGAATTCCACACAGGGAGCGAACACGACACACCACGGAGGGTGGCGTAATGCCTGAAATTTCCCGTTTCTTCGGCATTGTGATTTACATGAACTGGCGTGAACATCCGCCGATGCATTTTCACGCTGTTTATGGCGAATATGAGGCCCTGATTACCCTTGACGGCAAGGTGTATGCTGGCGGCCTGCCGGGTCGGGCGCTATCGCTGGTGCGCGAATGGCTGGCCCTGCACCGTGACGAACTGTCCGAAGATTGGGCGCTGGCCCTGGCAAAAAAACCCTTGAAACCGATAGACCCTTTGGAGTAACCGCGATGATTGTACATACCACCGAAGTCACCCCTTTGCCCGGCTACCGGTTGCGCTTGTCTTTCAACACCGGCGAGACCGGCGAGATTGATCTTTCCGGCGAACTAGAAGGCGAGGTATTTGAACCTTTGCGCGATCCAGCGCTTTTCGCCACTGCGCATCAGCACCCGATCATGCGGACGGTGGCATGGGCGAATGGGGCTGACCTCGCACCAGAATTCCTGTTGGAATTGCTGCGTGGGAAGGGGCAGCAGGCTGCATAGAGAGGCTATACCCCGCGTAATTCGCGCAGCGCAAAAATGAAGCGCGCAGCGTAGTATTTAAAAAATACGCTCCGCGCTACATCAAAACGGGTCCCCCGCAATGTCGCTAGACCGGCATCCTGAACCGGGGTTCAGAGTGGTCAGCTTCCAGCCGCTTCAGGTGCGTTCGCTAAGAACGCTCACAACGGCGGCGTTGCGGTTGCCGACCGGATGCCAAGAGCATTGGTTCAAGGAATGATGGCCTTGGCGGGCATCGCAGGGGATTTCCTGAGCGTGGCTGGAAGGGGAGGTTCGTGGTCAGTGTGACTAAAACAGATTGACCTGTTCCGCCATCGCCGTATCCAGACGCGCTACGATGGAACTGATTCTACGCGCAAATTCGGCGCTGTCAAAGTTTGTTGCAGACCCGCTGGAATCCGCTGCTGGAGCGGTTTCCGGGGCGGTTGCGGGGGAGGATTTGGCCAGCAGTTCATGGGCCAGGTTAAGTGCAGCCATCACCGCCAGGCGTTCGCCGCTGCTCTTGGTGAGGGCGGCAATCTCGGCCATCTTGGCGTCGACATGGGCTACTGCGGCAAGCAAGGCCTGGCGTTCTTCCGGTGCGCAGGTGACGCTGTATTCGTGACCCTGCAGGGTGATGTCGAGCATGGCCGGTTTGGCGGGGTTGTTCATTCTTCCGGCAGCCTGTCCATCAGAGCTTCAAGGCGGTTGCCGGCGGTGGCGATCTTGTCGACGAGCTGCTGCCGCTCTTCCTCCAGCCCGGCCACGCGGCCACGCAACGCCAGATTTTCTGCGCGCAGGCCCTGGCAGAACGCAAGGAACTGCTCCACTTTTTTCTCCAGTGCGGCCAGGTCGCCTTTCATGGATGGAAGTTTGTTTGAAAAACTTATTGCGGTCAAGCAATAGCAAGGGTTTTTGAAGGTCATTTGGAGTAACAGGCAGGCTGCCCGTCCGTCCTCCCTGGTTTTCGGATAAAATCCGGTTGCGCTGCATGGCTTGCGTCATGCGGTGTGTATGTCCGAGGTGCCTGGACGGCCACATTTTCTAGCGGTCGTCAGGTGAAACGGGAAACAGGTGCGCGTCACGCATGTTAACGCAACGGCGCAATGCCTGTGCTGCCCCCGCAACGGTAAGGAAGCGTGAATTCATCGGAATGCCACTGAGCGAACTGCTTGGGAAGGCGATGAATTAAATCTTCCGAGCCCGGAGACCGGCCACGGACATCAAAGAGCGGAAACGTCGCGGGGTGACGATGACCGGTGCGTCTGCATGTTCAGCATGTTCTTGCAGACGCCCCTCATGCCCCCTGTGCGCTTCCAACAGCAACCCACCGACCCGCGGGGACGCAGGCCGGCACAGGAGATTTTCATGTCCAAAACCATCCGTAGTTGCGCGTTCGCGCTGGCACTTGCGCTAAGCAGCGCCGTTTCAAGCTTCGCCGCCGACAATACGCCCGTCGTCATCACCGCCACCCGTCAACCAACCCGCGCCAGCGAATTGCTTTCCGATGTCAGCGTCATCGAGCGCGATGCAATCGAGCAGGCCGGCCAGTCCAGCCTGGCCGAGCTGCTGTCGCGCCAGCCTGGCATCCAGTCCATCAGCAACGGCGGTCCCGGAAAAGTGTCCAGCCTGTTCATCCGAGGCGCCAACCCGAATCAGACTTTAGTGCTGGTCGACGGCGTGCGCATCGGCTCGGCCACCCTCGGCACCCCCGCACTGGAGCAGCTTCCCCTGGCGCAGATCGAGCGCATCGAAATCCTGCGCGGCCCAGCTTCCGCGCTGTATGGTGCGGATGCCGTCGGCGGCGTAATCCAGATATTCACCAGGCGCGGCCAAGGGCCGCAGACGGTGGATGCTTTTGCCGGTATCGGCAGCTACAACACCCGCGACTTGTCGGCGGGCATCTCCGGCGGTGACGCTGCCTGGTCCTACAGTGTGCGCGGCAGCAATGACACCACCGACGGCATCAAGGCCATCGCCGACAAAACCAAGCAGCCCTACAGCTACGATCCGAGCCGCAGCACGGATGGCTTCCGCAATTCCAGCCTGTCGACGGCGCTGACGTTCCGCCCGGCCAGCGGACACGAGATCGGCGCCACCCTGCTGAAGACCACGGGGCGCAACTGGTATGAAAGCGGCCCGAATTTCGATACTCACGCCGACGTGGCGCAGTCCGTCTTCAGCCTGGTCAGCCGCAACCGCCTTGGCGACGGCTGGAACAGCACGCTGCGGGCCAGCCAGTCCGGCGACGATTCGACCGACTTCAGCCCGTACTCGCTCAGAGGAACAAATTACAAGACCACTCAGCAGCAGCTCACCTGGCAGAATGACATCAAGATCGCAACAGGCAGCCTGCTGGCCGCTATTGAATCGCTCAAGCAGAAAGCCGTCAGCGGAACCAACTTCGACAAGAGCCGTGATCTGAACTCGCTGTTGTTCGGCTGGAGTGGCCGCTACGGCGATCATCGCCTGCAAGCCAATCTGCGCCGCGACGAAAATTCGCAATTCGGCGGCAAGACCACCGGCTATGCCAGCTATGGCTATCAGTTGAGCCAGGCGCTGCGCATGCAGGCGTCACTGGGCAGCGCATTCCGTGCGCCGACTTTCAATGAGCTGTATTACCCTCGCTACGGCAACCCCGGCCTTAGTCCGGAAAACGCCCGCAACCGGGAAGTGGGCCTGGTTTGGGAACAAGGAACGCAACGGGCCAACGTAACCATCTACAACAATCGGGTGAGTGAGTTGATCGTCACCGTCTGCGACGCTTCCTATAACTGCAATCCAGTCAACGTCGGCCACGCCAGGCTGGACGGAACAAGCCTGAGCTATGCCGGGCAGTTGGGTGAATTCGAAGTGAGTAGCAGCCTCGATATTCTCAATGCGCGCAATGCCGAGTCCGGCAAGCGCTTGCCGCGCCGCGCCGACCGGCAGATGAACCTGTCGATCAGCCGCAGCCTGGGTGCCTGGCGCATCGGCAGTGAATGGCAAGGTGTCGGCGACCGCTACGACAGCACCACCGAGACCAGGCATATGGGAGGATATGGTCTGCTGAATGTGTTTGGCCGATACGCCATGAGCAAAGAGTTGGCTCTGGAGATTCGCGCCAACAACCTGGGCGGCAAAACTTACGAAACCGCCTGGGGTTACGGAAATCCTGGCGCCAATCTGTTCGCTGGATTGCGTTACTCTCCCAAGTAATCCAGCCGCGAATCCTGCGCCATGCCCAGCCGCCGCCGCGCCCTGCTGATTCTGCTGCTGCTTGCCGTTACGGCGCTGGCCAGCGTGGCGGTGTCGCTGGCGGCTGGCAGCTTGCCGCTCAGTTTGGGCGAGGTGTTGCGCGCTTTGACAGGCCGGGATGCGGGCGATGTTGGCCTCGCCGGTGAAGTGGTGCGCGGCCTGCGCCTGCCGCGCGCGCTAGCCGGCCTTGCGTGCGGCGGCCTATTGGCGCTGGCCGGAACGCTGATGCAGGTGTTGTTGAAAAATCCGCTGGCCGACCCTTATGTACTTGGCATTTCCGGCGGCGCTTCAGTGGGTGCGCTGTTCGCCATGCTGTTCGGCTTGCCGCTGCTTGTAATGCATGCCGGCGCTTTCGCCGGCGCACTGGCTGCCATGCTGCTGGTGTTCGGCCTGGCGCATGGCGACGGCAGTTGGACGCAGACGCGGCTGTTGCTCACCGGCGTCATCGTCGCCGCCGGTTGCGGCGCGCTGGTGGCGCTGATGCTGTCGGTGGCGCCGGAAAACCGCTTGCGCGGCATGCTGTTCTGGCTGATGGGCGACCTGTCGCAAGCCGATTCGCCCTGGCCGGGGTTGGTGACGCTGGTGCTTGGACTGGCTTGCGTTCTGCCGTTCTCGCGCGACCTCGGCCTGCTGGCGCGCGGCGAACTTGCCGCGCAAATCCTCGGCGTGCCGGTGGCGCGATTGCGCCTGCTGATTTACGCGCTGGCTTCGCTGTTCACGGCAGTGGCGGTGAACAGTGCCGGCAGCATCGGCTTCATCGGTCTGATCGTGCCGCACCTGGTGCGTCTCGCCACCGGCAACGACCTGCGCCTGTTGTTGCCGGCTTCGGTGCTGGCGGGCGGAACGCTGCTGGTGGCGGCGGATACGCTGGCGCGCACCATCGTCGCGCCGCAGCAGTTACCGGTCGGCGTGCTGACCGCCTTGCTCGGCGTGCCGGCTTTTCTCTATCTGTTATCGCGTCAGCCGCAACGGGGCGCTGCATGACATCCACGTTATCCACTTCACCGCTGCTGGCAGCGCATCAACTGGATGTCGCCGTTTCCGGCAAGACACTGGTGCGCGGCCTCGACCTCACGCTGCGCGGCGGCGAAACGCTGGCGATTCTTGGCCGCAACGGCAGCGGCAAGACCACGCTGCTGCATACCCTGGCGGGCCTGCGTCCGGCCTCCGCCGGCACGGTCAAGTTGTGCGGACGCCCCTACGCCGAACATGCGCCGCGCGCGGCGGCCGGCTTGCGCGGCCTGCTGGCGCAGACGCAGAGCGACGCCTTCCCGGCCAGCGTATTGGAGACGGCGCTGATCGGTCGTCATCCCCACCTCGGTCGCTGGGCCTGGGAGGGCGCCGCCGATGAACGCATCGCGGGCGAGGCTTTGGCGGCGACCGGCCTGGCCGGGCTGGAACAGCGCGAGGTGCATACCCTGTCCGGCGGCGAACGGCAGCGGCTGGCGATTGCCACCCTGCTGACCCAGCAGCCGCAGCTCTATCTTCTGGACGAGCCGCTGGCCCATCTCGACCTGAGTCACCAGATCGCCATGCTCGAACTGGTGCAACGTTATACCGGCGATTGCCGGGCCGGTTTCGTCATCGTCCTGCACGACATGAACCTCGCCCTGCGCTATTGCCGGCGCGCCTTGCTGTTGTTCGGCGACGGGCGTTGGCGGGAAGGGCCGAGCGAAGAAGTGCTGACCGCCGAGAGTCTCGGTGAACTTTACGGTCATCCCCTGCGCGAGCTGCGCGACGGCGCTGGCCGTTATTTTCTTGCTGCCTGAAGGAGTCACCAAATGTCCGATATTGAAGAGCGCCATGCCAACCGCATGCAGCGCAAAAAGGCCTTGATCGACGCCAAAATTGAAGCTGCGCAGATCGAGCGCGGGGTGCTGGTGGTGACTACCGGCAACGGCAAGGGCAAGTCGAGTTCCGGTTTCGGCATGGTGGCGCGGGCGCTGGGCCACGGCATGAAAGTCGGCGTCGTGCAGTTCATCAAGGGCGCACAGTCCACCGGCGAAGAACAATTTTTCCGGCGCTTTCCGGACGAGGTGATCTACCGCGTGATGGGCGAGGGTTTCACCTGGGAAACCCAGGATCGCGCGCGCGACATCGCCAAAGCCCAAACGGCATGGGACGAAGCGCGCAAATTTTTGAGTGACGAAAACATCGGCCTGGTGTTGCTGGACGAACTCAACATCGCCCTCAAGTTGCATTACCTGGAAGTAGACACGGTGCTGGCCGACATCGCCGCGCGTCCGGCCCACCAGCATGTCGTCGTCACTGGGCGCGGCGCGCCGGAAGCACTGGTTGCTGCCGCCGACACCGTCACTGACATGACGCCGATCAAGCACGCATTCGCCGCCGGCATCAAGGCCCAGCCGGGTATTGAATGGTAGATTCCCGCTGCCCAGCGTTGCTGATTGCCGCACCCGCCTCCGGCCAGGGCAAGACCACTGTCACCGCCGCGCTGGCCCGGCTGCACGTTCGCCAGGGCCGACGTGTGCGGGTGTTCAAGTGCGGCCCGGATTTTCTCGATCCGCAGATACTCGCGGTGGCCAGCGGCAATCCGGTGTACAACCTGGATCTCGTCATGTGCGGCGTAGCGGATGCCGCCCGTCGTCTTTGGCGGGCCGCAGGCGAGTCCGATCTGATCCTGATCGAAGGCGTAATGGGCCTGTTCGACGGCCAGCCTTCGGCTGCCGACATCGCCGTACGTTTCGGCATCCCGGTGCTGGCGGTGATTAACGCGGGCGCCATGGCGCAGACTTTCGGCGCAGTAGCCCACGGCCTTGCCGGCTATCGTCCCGGTCTACCCTTTTCCGGCGTGCTCGCCAATCATGTCGGCAGTCCGCGCCACGCCGAAATGTTGCGCGCCAGTCTTCCTTCAGAGATGGTCTGGTATGGCGCGTTGCCGCGCGATGCCGAAGCGGCGCTACCGGAGCGCCACCTGGGACTGTTGCAGGCGGCGGAGATCGCCGATCTGGAAACCCGCCTCGATCGGCTCGCCGACCGGCTGGCGGAAACCGGCACCGCCAGCTTGCCGCCGTCCCTGACTTTTCCGGCAGCGGCAACGAGTGAAGTGCCAGCGCTGCTCACTGGCAAGACCATCGCCATCGCCCGCGACACAGCCTTCGCCTTCATCTATCCGGCCAATCTCGATTGTTTGCGCGAACTCGGCGCACGGCTCGTGTTTTTCTCGCCGCTGGCCGGCGACCCGCTGCCCGCCTGCGATGCGCTGTGGCTGCCAGGCGGCTACCCCGAACTGCACGCCGCACGGCTGGCCGCGCGCACTGATCTGTGGGCGCAAGTGCGCGCACATGTCGAAATCGGCAAGCCACTGCTGGCGGAGTGCGGCGGCATGATGGCGCTGTTCGAGGCTCTGCTCGACAAGGAGGGCGTCAAGCATGCACTGGCGGGACTGCTGCCGGGCAGCGTGACGATGCAGCCGCGCCTGGCGGCGCTAGGCATGCAGAGCGCCGAATTGCCGGAAGGCCGGATCAACGGCCACACCTTCCATTACTCGAAAAGCGATACACAACTTCCCCCGCTGTTGCGCGCCATGACACCGGATGGACAGGTCGGCGAAGCCATCTATCGTGTAAGCCGCCTCACCGCCTCCTACATGCATTTCTATTTCCCCTCGAATCCGACAGCCGTCGCCGGGCTTTTTCTTTGAGGAATCACGCCATGGAGCATCGCTACCCGGAAGCCGAAATCGCCGCTGTTTATCGCGCTATTTACGAGCGCCGCGACATGCGCCATTTTCTTCCTGACCCGCTGCCGCAGGCGCTGCTGGAGCGCCTGTTCGATGCCGCCCATCACGCGCCCTCCGTCGGCTACATGCAGCCCTGGCGGATTCTGCACATCACCGACCAGAAACTCCGGCAACAAATTCACGCGCTGGCGGAGGAGGAGCGCCTGCGCACCGCCGCCGCCCTGCCGACGCGCAACGAAGAATTTCTGCAAGTGAAAATCGAAGGCATCCGCGAGTGCGGCGAACTGCTGGTGGTGGCCTTGATGCATGGCCGCGAACAACATATCGTCGGCCGCCGCACCCTGCCCGAGATGGATGTCGCCTCGGTGGCTTGCGCCATCCAGAACATGTGGCTGGCGGCGCGCGCCGAAGGTATCGGGCTGGGCTGGGTATCGTTCTTCGATCCCCTGAAACTCGCAGAACTGCTGGAGATGCCGGCAGGCGCCAAGCCGTTGGCGATTCTTTGCCTGGGCAAAGTGGCCGCCTTCTATCCGCGTCCGATGTTCGAGGATGCAGGTTGGGGCAAGCGGCTGAAACAGCAAACTGTGGTTTTCGAAAATCGCTGGCCCGAAGATGCACAGCCAACGCCGACGGCCTATTGACCTAGAAAAAGCAGCTAGCCACAGAGTACACAGAGTTCACAGAGAAAAACAAAAGATTGTCATCAGTGATCACCTCACTCATCAGGTCAGTCTGGACAATCTGTGGAATTCGCATCATCTCTGTGTCCTCTGTGGTCTCTGTGGCTTGCATTACGGTTTTTTGGATTAATGGCCCAGTTCTCGAAAATTCCCGCCAGCAGCGGCAATCCCTCCTCGATCACCACCTGCCCCGGCGTGAGGATGATCGCCGACTTGATCTCGTGCAGTTGTCCATTGCGCACCGCCGGAATTTCGGCCCAGCCGGCGCGGGCGGCGACGCGCTCGGGGCGGAAGTGCTTGCCGCACCAGGAGCCGATGATGATGTCGGGTGCGCGCCGTGCGACTTCCAGAGGATCAGGAATGATGCGTTGCTTGGCGGAATGATGTTGGGAAAGTTCGGAAAATATATCCTCGCCACCGGCGACCTCGATCAGCTCGGACGCCCAGCGAATGCCGGAAATCATCGGCTCGTCCCATTCCTCGAAATACACGCGCGGCCTGCGACCGGCGCGGGCGATGCGTTCTTCTGCCGCACTGCGCGTTTGCCGGATAATGGTCTCCAGCCTGCCGACCAGGGCCAGCGCAGCTTCCTCGGCGCCGACCAGTCGACCGGTGGTCGCTATCATCGTCAGAATATCTTCGACGCTGCGCTGGTTGAAAGCATGGACGGCCACGCCGGCCTGGATCAGATCGCGGGCGATATCAGCCTGGAGGTTAGAGAAGGTCAGCACCAGATCGGGTTTGACCGCGAGTATCTTGTCGATGTCGCCGCTGGTGAAGGCGTATACCTTGGGCTTTTCCTTGCGCGCCCGCGCCGGTCGCACGGTGTAGCCGCTGATGCCGACGATGCGCGCTTCTACGCCCAGCGTGTAGAGTACTTCGACAGTTTCGGTGGTGAGGCAGACGATGCGCTGGGGTAGTCGGCTCATTTCGCGGCTCATGCTCATTTTGCGCCACCTTGCGCAACAGGACGCCGGCTGCGCACCGTTTCCATCTGGTTGCACAGCATCTGCGCACCGTCGAGGACGCGCGGCGTGGGGCGGTTGATGATATCGGGCGGGATGAAGAACAGATTGCCGCGCGCCGTTGCGGTCAGGTCTCTCCAGCGCTTCCACATGTCCAGCCATTCCGGCCGGGTCTCATTCATGCCGCTGGCGACGATGGCCTCGGGATTGGCGGCGAGTACCGCTTCCAGCGTCACGGTCGGCGCCAGTTGCGACAAGCCAGCGAAGACATTTTCAGCGCCACACAGACGCATCACGTCGCTGATGGCCTGTTCGCCGTTGATGGTCGACAGCGGCTGGTTCCATATCTGGTAAAAGCTGCGCACCGGTGGTTGGTTGGCATAGCGCGCGCGCAGTGCGGCAAGGCGGGTGCGGAAGGCGCGCGCCGCTTCGCCAGCAACGGCGCCGGTGCCGGCCAATGTGCCGAAACGTTCTATGCTCGTCGCAATGCCGTCGAGCTTGGCTGGCTGACTGATGAACAATGGCACGCCGAGCGCCCTGAGTTTAGCCAGATGCGCGGCGGGATTTCCGCCTTCCCAGCCGATCACCAGGTCGGGCTTGAGCGCCAGGATGGCTTCCAGGTCAAGGCGGGCGTAGTTACCGACGCGCGGCAACTGCCTGGCCGCTTGCGGGTAATCGCTGTAGTCGACGGCGCCGACAATGTACGCGCCGGCCCCCGCAGCGTAAAGGTTTTCGGTGATGGATGGCGCCAGGCTGATGATGCGCCGCGCCGGCGCTGCCAGATGCAACGTATGCCCGACGTCGTCCTGCACGATGATCTCGGCGTGGACCAACTGCACGGCCAGCAACAGCAGCAGTGCGAACAAACTTTTTTCAAACCTCATCAAAAATCTCCAATTGTTCCAACGCTGCCGCCAGCCGCATCCATGCGGGTTCATCGCCCGGCAGGCCGAAACGTAAACTCGGTAGACCCGGCAAACTGGGTGGATCATTATAAAGGCGCGCCAGGATACCCTGCCGCGCCAGATTTTCATGGATTGCCGCCGCCTGTGCATGCGGCAACCA
This sequence comes from Betaproteobacteria bacterium, assembly GCA_016194935.1. GTDB lineage: Bacteria > Pseudomonadota > Gammaproteobacteria > Burkholderiales > Rhodocyclaceae > JACRAR01. The sequence continues at coordinate 31,648 of JACQAO010000057.1, read as the reverse complement.
CTGGAATAAGGGTGTGCCTCGCGGCTGCCCCAGGCCATGCTCGCGCAGCAGGGCGGAAAGTCGCTCTCCTGCTTCTAGCAAGCTTAGTTGCATCGCCGTCTGCCAGGCGAAATCGGCCAGTGCGGCGCAGGCCACGGCGCGTGCCGGCCCACTCAGCGGCCAAGGCCCGAGAGCTTCGCGCAGCACGGTGAGTACGTTCGTTGCAGCCAGCACAAACCCGACGCGCGCGCCTGCCAGGCCAAAGAACTTGCCTAGCGAACGCAGCACCACCAAGCCAGGCTGGTCGCTGGCTGCGGCCAAACTGTCTTCAGGCGTGCAGTCGATGAAAGCTTCGTCAAGCACCAGCACCCCGCCGCGTTGCGCCAGTGATTCCGCCAGCGCCAACAGCCTCGCCTTGGGAAAGCGCGTGCCAGTGGGATTATTGGGATGACACAGCAGCACATAGCCGCAACCTGACGCCGCGGTTTCAAGTTGGATGTTCGCGGCGTTGGTGTCGCTTGCATCCAGTAACTGCAAGACATGGCCGGCGCGTTGCCAGGCGGCGGCGTGTTCCGTGTAAGAGGGCGTCAGCATCAACACCCGTCCGGGCGGGAACAATCCGGGCAGAGCCATCAGCGCCGCCTGTGAGCCGGCTACGGCAAGTAATTGCGGGCAACCATAGTAGATTCGCGCTGCGGCTTCCAGGCCGTCGTCGTCCTGCGGCAAACGACGCCAGCACTCCGCATCAAGTATTGGCGCCGGATAGCCGTGCGGGTTGATGCCGGTGGACAAGTCCAGCCATTCTGCAACGGGTCGACCGTAACGCGCCGCCGCTGCATTGAGAGCGCCGCCGTGCTCAAGCACCGGCTATGCTCCATGCAGCATAAAGCGCCAGCCAAAGCCACTGCGTATGTTGCACCAGAATGATCGCACGGCGGATGTCGGCGGCCACCGGCAGCGCACCGCAACCCAGCGGCGGGCGCAGCTCGCTGCTGCCTTGATAACTGGCGTAACCGCCCAACACGAGACCCAGCGCGCCGGCGCCCGATGCCATCACCGGCCCGGCGTTGGGGCTGTCCCAGGCGCTGGCCTGTGTGCGCCAGCAGGCCAGCGCACTACGGGTTTGGCCGAGCAGTGCGTAGGACAATGCAGTGAGCCGCGCCGGCAGATAATTCAGCAGATCGTCGAGACGCGCCGCCGCCCAGCCAAAATGCAGATATCGCGGCGTGCGATATCCCCACATCGCATCAAGCGTGTTGGCCAGGCGAAACAGCAAAGCGCCCGGCCCGCCGGCCACGATGAACCAGAACAGCGCACCGAACACCGCATCGTTGCCGTTTTCCAGCACCGACTCAACCCCGGCGCGCGCCACGCCATGCGCATCCAGCGCCGCCGTATCCCGGCTGACCATACGCGCAACGCTTTCACGCGCCTGCTCCAGCTTGCCCGCTGCGAGCGGGGTGGCGACCGCCTCGGCATGCTCCGCCAGACTCTGCCCGCCGAGCGCGAAATACAGCAGCAGCACATCCACGATCAGCGGCCACTGCGTTCGCAACCAGACCGCCAGGGCTAACCACGGCACAACCGCCAGCACCCAGGCCAGCAGGCCAATAAACCGACAGGCCAGCGGATGTGCTGGCGCATGGCGTTGAAGAATTTTTTCAATCACCATCGCCCAGCGTCCAAATCCCACCAGCGGATGCAAGCGGCGCGGTTCACCGAACAGACGGTCAAACAGTGTCGCGGCCAGTGCAGTGATCGGGGAAGGGAGCAGGAACGGCATGAAAGAAAAGTCGCGGTGACGCCAGCTTGACGAATGCCGAAAGTGGAAAATCAGGAGACTATTTACGGCTACAGTTCGGCGAGGATAGCTGCCTCATATACGTTCTCGTCAGGCAAGTTGCTTGGCGACGTAAAGGCGAGGGCAATTTGATCCACTGTGGTAGTGAACTTGCCTACGAATTGAAGTTCGCAGCTTTGGCCCTCCGGCGCTGTCGAGCTTACGTTGTACCACATGAGAGATAGCGCACCAGGTTGCGGGTTGTATGCCAACAGATTACCGCCCAATCTCTCTCGAATTTTTTCATAAACCGGCTGAGGACAGACAAAGAACAAACCATGTCGACAAAGACGCTCGCGCCTGAGCACATGACCTTTGTAGATAATTTGCGGGAGAATCCGTTTGTTCACGTTTTCCCAATTGAACCCTGCCGTGCTTTGCCCAGGGAAGTCTTTTCCGGACAAGTAAGCGTTGCGCTCGTCCTGATAGTTGCCGGTCGTGTCGATGGATTGCACTTCAACTGCCACGAACTCTTCCAAACCGTCCTGTTCGTTCAGACGGGCCAGCACCCAATCCACGAAGTAGCCGCCGGAGCGGCCACGGTTCGGCAGGCGAAGTTCTTTGCCCCATCGCTTTCCAAAAACCGCGATCTTGGTCTTGCCGGGTGCGACCTGGCGGTTCCGGGCTGCATGGCCGGGAAAAAGTTGCACGTCTCCACCGAAGGCAATTTTCGCAACGTCGGAAAGAATCTTGTAATCGTTGGAATAGAGTCGATTGGGGCAGCAAATAACAGGGCCGGAGGTTTTCGGTTTAAGCGTACAGGCTCCGCTAATTGAGCCGTCGCTAAGAGTTTTCTGGCAGGTGTCGCTGATAAATGGACAACGCTTTTCAGCCCGAGCCTGGCGAGCGACCCCGGATTGGTCGGTAGGTGAGTAGCCGAAGAATTCAATGATGTTGCTACTCAATGGAAGCTCTCTCTTCCTGCCGTTTGATGCCGGGCATCAGGGCATAAGCTTCCAAATGCTTCCTGATCTGGTCCGCAATCGCCTTTGCCATCAGAACAGGAACAGCATTCCCCACCTGCACATATTGCGATACGCGGGAACCAAGAAACTTGTAGGTGTCCGGAAACGACTGGAAACGCGCTGCCTCGCGCACTGTCAGGGCGCGATCTTGATCCGGTAGAAACACCGTTCCCCAATGCGGGTCGCACTTGGTCAGAACGGTTCCGGAAAGCCCGTCGTTGCGCAGCCGCCCGTAACGCTTGGTGTGGTCGGATTTTCGGGCGCGCTGCATTCCCTTGGGCAGTAACTCATAAGGAATGTCACGCCACGATCCGCCGGGCTTCACATACTGCATGCGCTCAGCATTCTGCCTGGAGAGTTTTCCCGCATAGTGGTTGAAAGTCACCCCGACCGGGTTACGCATCGTTTCGGAATACCGGCTATGCGCGTCCGTGGTGTAGCCGATGACTTCGGCGCCTTCGCCCATCGCCAGGCGGGGCAAGTCGCCGATTGCGTCGCCCACGGTGACAGTTGGGAGCAGGCGCTCCTGATCATCATCGGTCAGCCGGAATGTCATGGTCGCGCCGCCCCGAAAGTTTGCCCGGCCTACCGCATAATGCGTTGGCGCCGGGTGCTCAATTTCGGCGTACCGGGAGCCAAGCAGAATCAAGCGCCAGCGCTCTTGCGGAGCGCCGTAATGCGCCGCGAAAAGAATCTTGGCGGTCACGTGATAACCCAGCGCAGTAAAAATTTTGACGATCAGCCGGAATACCGTGCCATCTCCCAGCGACAGCAGGCCTGGAACATTCTCGAAAAGGAAAGTTTTTGGCCGGAATTCCTCAACGAATCGCTCGTAGTGCTTGAACAATTTATTCCGGGAATCATTCAGGAACCGCTCGGGCGCATTGATCGAAAACCCTTGGCAGGGTGGTCCCCCAACGAGAACATCCAGATCACCGGGTAGCAATCCTAATTGTTCCCGAATCTTGACCGGGTCAACTTCTTCAATTGATCGACCGTCGGCAATCGCTTCCGGGTGGTTCAACGTGAATGTTTCTATGGCTTCCTTCATCACGTCATTGCCGTACAGGCTTTGATAGCCGGCCTGACGGAATCCTTCGGTGATGCCGCCAGCGCCGCAGAACAGGTCTATCGTGCGCAGTGGCGCGACTGGCTGGCGTCTGTCGCCGGCACTCTTCCGCGCAGGCGGTTTATCTGCAAGGACACGCTTCACAAAGACTGCTTCATTCATGGTCGGAACTGTCCGGCTGTCTGTTCGCAAGCATGATGATAGTACGGGCAGACGTTGTTGAATGGGTCAAGATAAAATTTATTGGGGGCTTATTTCAACTCCAGCGGCAACCCCGCCACCACCAGGGTGACGCGCTCGCAGACCGCCGCGACGCGCTGATTCAAGCGGCCCTGCTGGTCGGCGAACAGCCGCGAGACGGGCTGCATGGGGACGATGCCCCAGCCGGTCTCGTTGGACACCAACAGGATACGTCCCGGCAGCCCCGGTAAGGCGTCGATCAGCGACTGGGTTTCTGCATTCAGCAGCGGGCAGTCGACGGCGTCTCCGGCTTCGGCCTGCGCCGCTGCGCGACCGGCGAAGAACAGGTTGGAGAGCCACAGGGTCAGGCAATCGACCAGCAAGCAGGTGTCGGGGGCGGCATGTTGACGCAGAGTATCCGCAAGCTGCAAGGATGTTTCCACCAGCCCCCAGTCGGTGGGACGTCGTGCCTGGTGATGCGCGATGCGGCGCGTCATCTCCGCGTCTTGTGCCTCGGCTGTGGCGATATACACGACACGCAGGCCGGATTCCCGCGCACGTTTTTCCGCCAGCGCACTTTTCCCGCAACGGGCGCCGCCCAATATCAATTCAGCCATGCGCCAGCCTAACATACGGCGCACCCTGCGGCGCTTGCGTCGAGGCGCGTCTGTCACCATAATCATCCGAGGGCTGCGCGACACACAAGCATGTGTGACGCGCAGCCCTTTACTACACTGAAAAGGAAGGCAGCGGATGTATTCGAACACCATACCAGCCCTGGCTACCGGGCTGACGGCGGCATTGCAGGCGAAGATCGACGGCAAGACCAAACCGCCGGGGAGTCTCGGGCGGCTCGAAACCCTGGCCTTGCAAATCGGCCTGATACAAAACACACCGACGCCGCAGTTATCCAATCCGCATATACTGGTCTGCGCCGGAGACCACGGCGCGGCAAAGGCCGGCGTCTCGGCTTATCCGCAGGACGTGACCTGGCAGATGGTGGAAAATTTTCTTGCCGGTGGCGCGGCGATTAATGTCCTGGCGCGTCAGGCGGGCATGGCGCTGACGGTGGTGGATGCCGGCGTCAATCACGATTTCGGCGCGCGCTCCGGCCTGATCGACGCCAAGGTGGCGCACGGCACCGCGAATTATCTCGAAGGCCCGGCGATGAGCGCAGATCAGCGCGATGCCGCGCTGGCGCACGGCGGCAGGATTGTGCGCGGGCTGGCCGACGCCGGTTGCAATGTGCTGGGCTTCGGCGAAATGGGCATCGGCAATACTGCTGCCGCATCGCTCATCACCCACTGCCTGACCGGCTTGCCGCTGGCGATCTGCGTCGGGCGCGGCACTGGCCTCGACGATGCCGGCCTGGAAAGAAAGCGCAAGCTGCTGACGCAGGCGCTGCCGCACTACACTGGCGCGCACGACGATGCACTGGCGGTGCTGGCGCAGTTCGGCGGTTTCGAGATCGCCATGCTGGCGGGCGGCATGCTGGCTGCTGCGGAACGACGCATGCTGCTGCTGATCGACGGCTTCATCGTCACCGCCGCGCTGCTGGTGGCGGCGAAACTTGCTCCCGCCCTGCTCGACTATTGCGTCTTCGCGCATCGCTCCGATGAAGCGGGCCACGCCTTGCAGCTTGACCACCTGGGCGTCAAGCCGCTGTTGCAGTTCGGTCTGCGCCTGGGCGAAGGCACTGGCGCTGCGTTGGCCTATCCGCTGGTCGCGGCGGCAGTCGCCTTGCTCGACCAAATGGCGAGTTTCGAATCCGCCGGAGTGAGCAACAAGACATGACAGCTTGGGGCAAACGCCAGCTCGAATACTTCTTCGCCGCGCTGCGTTTCTTCACGCGTCTGCCGGCGCCGGCCTGGGTCGGACATTCACAGGATCAACTCGATCATGCGGCGCGTTATTTTCCGCTGGTCGGCATCCTCGTCGGCGCTATCGGCGCAGCCGTTACGTGGCTTACCGCCTGGATGTTGCCGCTGTCGCTGGCGGTCGTGCTGGGCATGGCGGCGACGATACTGGCCACCGGCGCTTTCCACGAAGATGGTTTTGCCGATGCCTGCGACGGCTTCGGCGGCGGCTGGGAAAAAGCGCAGGTGCTGGCGATCATGAAGGACTCGCGGATCGGCAGTTACGGGGCCATCGGCATAGCCCTGTTGCTGTTGGCTAAATGGAATGCTTTAGCCGAACTAGGCGACGAGTATCTGGCGGCGGAATTCGCCGTGGCCATGATCGCGGCGCATGCCGTCTCGCGCCTGGCGGCCACGGCGCTGATCCGGACGCTCGATTACGTGCGCGAGGACGAAACGGCGAAAGCCAAACCTCTGGCGCGGCGCATGGATACGGGCGAATTACTGTTCGCCGCGATCTGTGGCTTGGCCCCGTGCGCCTTCCTTCCCTGGCAGGAGGTGCTCGCGGCTCTCGTCCTGGTAGTTTTGTTCACCTGGCTGGCGGCGCGCTATTTCGTGCGGCGCATCGGCGGTTACACCGGCGACTGCCTCGGCGCCACCCAGCAGGCCACCGAGCTGGCTTTCTATTTTGGATTGCTGTGCAGCTTTACCTGATTCGCCATCCGCGTCCGGCGGTGGCGCAGGGGCTCTGCTATGGCCGCAGTGACCTGGCGCTGGCCGAAGACGCAGGCATTTCAGCCTCCGCGCTGCGCCTCCTGTTGCCGAAAAATCTGCCGCTGTTCAGCAGCCCCTTGACCCGCTGCCGCCTGCTGGCCGAAGCGCTGCATCCAGTGCCGCAATTCGATGCGCGTCTGCAGGAGTTGAATTTCGGCGACTGGGAAATGCGCACCTGGGACGCCATCGGGCGCCCCGCGCTGGATGCCTGGGTGGCGCAACCGCTGGACTTCGCGCCGCCGGGAGGCGAATCGGTAGCGGCATTGCGGCTGCGCGTGGCGGATTTTCTCGCGGAACTTGCGCGCACGAATTTGCCCTCAGCCGTGCTGGTAACCCATGCCGGCGTGATGAAAGCCTGCGCTGCCGAACTGCTGAACCTGGATGCACCCGCGTGGTTCTCCATGCAATTCGAATTCGGCGCGGTCAGCCTGATCGAAGCGGGGCGTCTGGTCTGGCACAATAAACACGATGCGTAGCGACACCCTGATGGTGCAAGGCACTACTTCCGACGCCGGCAAGACCACCCTGGTGGCTGGCCTGTGCCGCGTGCTGGCGCGGCGTGGGGTGCGGGTGGCGCCGTTCAAGCCGCAGAACATGGCGCTCAACAGCGCGGTCACCGCCGACGGCGGCGAGATCGGCCGCGCCCAGGCGCTGCAGGCGCTGGCCGCGCGCGTGCCGCCGCACACCGACTTCAATCCGGTGCTGCTCAAGCCTTCCAGCGACATCGGTGCGCAAGTCATCATTCACGGCAAGGTGCGTCACGACATGGACGCACGCGCCTACCACGACTACAAACCGCGCGCGATGGCGGCAGTGATGGAGTCCTACGCCCGGCTCACCGCGCAGTACCAGGCGGTGATCGTGGAGGGCGCCGGCAGCCCTGCGGAAATCAATCTGCGCGAGCGCGACATCGCCAACATGGGCTTCGCCGAACTGGCCGACTGCCCGGTGATTCTGATCGCCGACATTGATCGCGGCGGGGTCTTCGCCCACCTGGTCGGCACGCTCGATCTACTCTCGGCCAGCGAGCAGGCGCGCATCAAAGGCTTCGTCATCAACCGTTTTCGCGGCGACCTGAGTCTGCTGCAATCCGGACTGGACTGGCTGGAAAAGCGCACCGGCAAGCCGGTGCTGGGTGTGCTACCGTATTTGCAGGGCCTCGCACTGGACGCCGAAGACGCTTTGCCGCGCCAGGCCACCGGCACTGCCGACGCCCGCTTGCGCGTCATTGCGCCGGCGCTGCCGCGCATCTCCAACGCCACTGATTGCGATCCGCTACGGCTGCATCCGCAACTGGCGTTCCGTTTCATCGGGCCGGGCGCAACCATACCATCGGCAGACCTGATTGTGTTGCCCGGCAGCAAGGCCGTGCAGCACGATCTGGCGTGGTTGCGCGACAACGGCTGGGCGCCGGCAATACAACGCCATCTGCGCTACGGCGGAAAATTGATCGGCATCTGCGGCGGCCTGCAAATGCTCGGTCACGCCGTGCACGATCCGCTCGGCCTGGAAGGCGCGCCGGGCAGCGTGACGGGGCTGGCGCTGCTCGATCTGGAAACCACCCTGGCGGCGGAAAAACAATTGGTCAATGTCTCAGGCCGGCTGGCGCTGCCGGGCAACGCTGAAATGCGCGGCTACGAAATTCATATGGGCGTGTCCAGCGGCCCGGCGCTGCTGAATCCGGCGACGTACCTGACCGAAATGGGCGGCGTTGCCTCGCAGCGGGCGGACGGCGCCTTGTCGGCGGACGGGCAAATTCTCGCCAGCTATGCACACGGTCTCTTCGAACTGCCGGAGGCCTTGGCCGCGCTGCTCGCCTGGGCCAGCCCGGACGACGCGACCGCATTCGCCCGTTTCGACCTGGCGGCGCGACGCGAGGCCGATCTGGAGCGTCTCGCCGACACGCTTGAGCAACACCTCGATTGGCCGCGCTTCGCGGACTTTTTTCCGATGCTCGCCGACCTGGAAAGAACTGCTACTAAGCCGTAAGTTCATCCGGTACCAGCGCCAGCAAGTCAGTCACGCCCACATCCTGGCCGGCTTGCATGAGCAAGGTGGTGACCTGGCCGCGGTGATGCGTCTGGTGGTTGAAGAAGTGCAGCAGCAGGGTTCCGAAATTCCGTGCTCCAGCCACCCCCTGCATGTTCTGGTAGTGCAGTATGTGGGCGAGGTCGCGTTCGCTGAGCTGGGCTACCCACTGGCTGATGGTCTGGTCGAGTTCCAGGCGATGCTGACGGAGAGATGCGAAGTCGGCAAAAACAATCTCGTTTAGCGCCGACGGTATTCTTGCTTGGCGGATCGCATCAAGCGCCGCATGCCGGGCCGGATGAGTCGCAAAACGACTTAGCCAGACGGTGTCGCCGACCACAATATGATTGAGGGTGCCGATGATGGAGCCAAAGAACGCCTGGCGATCCAGCGCGAGTTCGGCGGCGGACAGTTGCCCCGCTGACTGGTACAGCCTGGCATTGATCCACCCGTTGTAGCGGGCTAAAAGCCGGAATTGTTCAAGCATGTTCGATGTCCGCGCCCCGGTTGATTGGCATGTATCGATTATAAACGCCGCTCCAGGTCGAGCGCTGGCCCGACCGCAGTACGGAGTAGAATATCAAGCTCGATTATCAATGAGCACACCATGAGCGTCAGCACTATTCAGGACATCATCGCCGACATCCGCGCCGGCAAGATGGTCATACTCGTCGACGAGGAAGACCGCGAAAACGAAGGCGATCTGGTGATTGCCGCTGAGCACATCACGCCCGAGGCAATCAATTTCATGGCCAAGCATGGTCGTGGCCTGGTGTGCCTGACGCTGACTGAAGCGCGTTGCCGCCAGTTAGGCTTGACGCAAATGGCGCGCGACAACAACAGCCAGTTCAGCACCGCATTCACCGTATCGATCGAGGCGGCGCAAGGCGTCACCACCGGTATTTCGGCGCAGGATCGCGCCCGCACCGTGCAAGCGGCGGTGGCCAGGCATGCCCAGCCTGCCGATATCGTCCAGCCCGGCCATATCTTCCCGATCATGGCCCGCCCCGGCGGGGTGCTGGTGCGCGCCGGCCACACCGAAGCCGGCTGCGACCTGGGTCTGATCGCCGGTTGCGAACCGGCAGCGGTGATTTGCGAAATCCTCAAGGATGACGGCAGCATGGCGCGGCTGCCCGATCTGCTGGTATTCGCCGCCGAACACCATTTGAAGATCGGCACCATCGCCGACCTGATTCACTATCGCAGCGAGAACGAAAATCTGGTGGAGCGCATCGCCGACAAGGAAGTCGACTGCCGCCACGGTCGTTTCCGTCTTTCCGCCTTCGAGGACAAGACTTCCGGCGAGATCCATCTGGCGCTCTCACTGGGCAATATCCGTCCCGAAAGCGAGACCTTGGTGCGCGTGCATGAGCCGATCTCGATACTCGATTTTCTCGATTGCCAGAGCCACCGCCACACTTTCAGCGTGGATCAGGCGATGCAAACCATTGCCGCTGCAGGCAGCGGTGTGATCGTGTTACTGCGCCGCGCCGAGGCCGGCGCGGATTTGCTCGCCGCGTTCCAGGATCAAGCGCCTGACGCCCGGCCCGGCGCCAAATGGGACCCGCGTCTTTACGGTATCGGCGCGCAGATTTTGCGCAGCCTCGGCATCGGCAAAATGCGCCTGCTGGCCAGCCCGCGCAAGATGCCCAGCATGACCGGCTTCGGCCTGGAAATTTGCGGCTATTTGTCGCCCGACGGCAGCAAGAGTTAAGGAGTTTTTCATGGCGCGTTTTAATGACATACAGGAACTTGAACCCAAGCTTGACGGTCGCGGCCTGCGCGTCGGCATCGTCATGAGCCGCTTCAATCCGGATGTCGGCGAAGGGCTGCTGTCCGCCTGTGCCGGCGAATTGAAGCGCCTTGGCGTAGCCGCAGCGGATATGACCATCGCCAGCGTACCCGGCGCACTGGAGATTCCGCTGCTGCTGCAAACCCTGGCGCAAAGCGGCAAATACGATGCGCTGGTCGCCATCGGCTGCGTGATACGCGGCGAGACCTATCACTTCGAGATCGTCGCCAACGAATCAGCGCGCGGCATCACCGACGTGCAGTTGAACAGCGGCATCCCTGTTGCGAATGCGGTGCTGACCACCGAAGACGACGATCAGGCGCTGGCGCGCATGGCCCAGAAAGGGGCCGAGGCCGCACAGGCCGCCATCGAAATGGCCCGTTTGCTGAAACTGGTCAAGGCCAAGTGAGCGCCTCGGCACCGGATAGCCGCACGCACAAGCCGGGAACGGTCAGGCGACCTTCCAATCCGCGCCGCCGCGCCCGCGAATTCGTACTGCAAGGGCTGTATCAGTGGCAGGTGGGTGGTCAGGATATGGCCGCCATCGAAGCCCAGGCGGCGGATGTAGCTGGTTTCAACAAGGCCGATAACGCGCTCTACCGCTCGCTGCTCCAGCAAACCCTCGACCATGAAGCTGCCCTGCGCGAAGTGCTGACGCCGCATATCGACCGCCCCTGGCTGGAAATATCGCCCATCGAGCGCGGCATTCTGCTGATCGCCGCCTGCGAGTTCAGCCATTTTCCAGAGACCCCCTATCGCGTCATCCTCAATGAAGCTATCGAGCTGGCGAAGGATTTCGGCGGCACCGATGGCCACAAGTTTGTCAACGGCGTGCTCGACCAGTTGGCGCCGGTGCTGCGACCGCTTGAGGCGGGGAAAAAATAAACCGCGGGAATCGGCCTGGAGGTGAAAGTGCCTTCCGAATTTGAACTGATCGCCCGCTACTTCACCCGGCCGACTGCGCATACGCTGCTCGGCGCGGGCGACGACGGCGCGATTGTCTGCCCTTCGCCCGGCATGGCGCTGGTGACGTCCACCGACATGCTGGTGGCCGGCACGCACTTCATGCCCGGCGCCGATCCTGAGGCGCTGGGGTGGAAGACTCTGGCGGTGAATCTTTCCGATCTGGCGGCGATGGGCGCACAACCGCGCTGGGCGCTGCTGGCGGCGTCTCTGCCGGAGGCCGACGAAAGCTGGATCGCCGCTTTCGCCAGTGGTTTTTTTGCCTGCGCCGCGGCCTTCAATGTCGACGTCATCGGCGGCGACACCACCCGCGGGCCGCTGAATTTCTGTGTCAACATCATCGGCGAAGTGCCGGTAGTGGATGACCGAAGCCAGGCATTGTTGCGCTCCGGGGCGCAGCCCGGCGACGAGATATGGGTTTCCGGCGCGCCGGGCCGTGCCGCACTGGGTCTGGCGCATTTGCAGGGGCGCATCCAACTGAATGAGCCGGCGCGCAGCGATTGCCTCGCCGCCTTGCATCGGCCCCAACCACGGGTCGCCCTCGGCATCGCCCTGCGCGGACTGGCGAACGCGGCCATCGACATTTCCGACGGGCTACTCGCCGATCTCGGCCACATCCTCGAACGCTCGAAAGTTTGCGCCACGCTGCAACTCGAGCGGATGCCCGGCATGGCTGATAACGCCAATGCCGCCCTGGCGCAGGACTGTTTGCTGGCCGGCGGCGACGATTACGAATTGGTGTTTACCGCGCCGGCCAGCCGTCATGCCACGATTGCGGCTTTCGCCGACTCTCTCAACTTGGCGCTGACTTGCATCGGCCACATCGCCGAAGGTGCTTCGGGCGAACTGGTACTGCTGGATGCTGAAGGAAAAGCCGTCCCCATCAACCGCCGCGGCTTCGATCATTTCGCATGAAAATCAAAAACACTCCGCCGCCGCCCTGGCGTTTCGTGTTCAGCCACCCCAGCCATTTCATCGCCTGCGGCCTGGGCAGCGGCCTGTCGCCGGTGGCCTCGGGTACCGCAGGGACGCTGCTGGCCTGGGCGCTCTTTCCCATGCTGCAAGCCGTGTTTGACGGCGACAATTCCGGCTTCGCCCTCTTCCTGCTGGCGGCCTTCGCCTACGGCGTGGTGGCTTGCCATCGCACCGGCCGCGATCTTGGCGTGGTTGATCACGGCGCGATAGTCTGGGACGAAATCGTGCCTTTCTGGATGGTGCTGTTTCTGGCGCCCGCCGGGCTGCTATGGCAACTGGCGGCCTTCCTGTTGTTCCGCGGCTTCGACATCTTCAAGCCGCCGCCCGCCGGCTGGTTCGACACCCAGGTGAAAAACGGTTTCGGGGTGATGATGGATGATGTCGTCGCGGCTGCTTACACCTTGTTTTCCCTGGCGGTCATCAAGACCCTGTTGAGCTGAGAGCGCGATGGACAGCGAATTATCAGGATTATCAGAAGCCGTCGGTGCCGCCCTGAACGCTCGAAAGTTAATGCTTGCCTGCGCAGAATCCTGCACCGGCGGTTGGGTTGCTGAAGTTGTGACGGCCACGGCGGGTAGCTCAGGATGGTTCGAGCGTGGTTTCGTCACCTATTCCAACAGCGCGAAGCAGGAAATGCTCGGGGTGCGCAGCGAAACCTTGGCGCAGCACGGCGCGGTCAGTCTGGAGACCGCGCGCGAAATGGCGCTGGGGGCGCTGACGCATTCCCATGCCCAGATCGCCCTGGCGATCACCGGCGTCGCCGGCCCGGGGGGTGGCTCACCTGGTAAGCCAGTGGGGACCGTATGCTTCGCCTGGTGCAGGGCAAATACGCCAGTCGTCAACGAAACCCGGTGTTTTTCGGGTGACCGAGAGGCGATCCGGCGACAGGCGGTAGTCCATTCGTTGAATGGTCTGCTGGCCCTGCTGGAGACGGCAAAAACTGTGCCATAATTCATCAAGACATCTAAAGGAACCAGCATGGACGACAACAAGAGCAAGGCCCTGCAAGCCGCCCTGGCCCAGATCGAGAAGCAGTTCGGCAAGGGCTCGATTATGAAAATGGGCGCGGCGCAGATCGAAAACGACCTGCAAGTGATCTCCACTGGCTCGCTCGGCCTGGATATTGCGCTGGGCATTGGCGGCTTGCCGCGTGGCCGGGTGGTGGAGATTTACGGCCCCGAATCCTCCGGCAAAACCACCTTGTGCCTGCATGTAGTGGCGGAAATTCAGCGGGCGGGCGGGGTCGCCGCCTACATTGACGCGGAAAACGCGCTTGATCCGGTGTATGCCGGCAAGCTCGGCGTGAATGTCGGCGACATGCTGATCTCGCAGCCGGATACTGGCGAACAGGGCCTGGAAATCGCCGACATGCTGGTGCGTTCCGGCGGCGTCGACATTGTCGTCATCGACTCGGTGGCGGCGCTGGTGCCGCGCGCGGAAATCGAAGGCGAGATGGGCGACCAGTTGCCCGGCCTGCAAGCGCGGTTGATGAGCCAGGCGCTGCGCAAGCTCACCAGCAACATCAAGCGCACCAATACGCTGGTCATCTTCATCAACCAGATCCGCATGAAGATCGGCGTCATGTTCGGCAGCCCGGAGACCACCAGCGGCGGCAATGCGCTGAAGTTCTACGCCTCGGTGCGCCTCGACATCCGCCGCACCGGCGCGATCAAGAAGGGCGAGGAAGTGGTCGGCAACGAGACCAAGGTCAAAGTGGTCAAGAACAAGGTCGCACCGCCCTTCCGCGAGGCGCGCTTCGACATCCTGTACGGCGAGGGGATTTCCCTGGAAGGTGAAATCATCGACCTCGGCGTGGAACACAAGATCATCGAAAAATCCGGCGCCTGGTATGCCTATAGCGGCGAAAAAATCGGCCAGGGCCGCGACAATTCACGCGAGTACCTGCGCGAGCATCCCGAAATGGCGCGCGAACTGGAGAACAAGGTGCGCGCTGCGGTCGGCATCGCCGCTCTTGCGCCTGCGGCGGCGGCTTCTGCCGAGTAATGAAAGCCCGGCCTGACGGCCCCCAGCGTTCGTTGCGGCTGCGGGCGGTTGGGTTGCTGGCCCGGCGCGAGCACAGCCGCGCCGAACTCGTCAAGAAACTGGGGCCGCTGGGATCTACGGAAGAAATCAACGCTGTGCTCGATCAACTTGAACAAACCGGCTTGCTCTCCGACGCCCGTGCGGCGCATGCTTATGTGCGCGGCCACGCTGCGCGTTTCGGCGTCGCCAAGCTCAAATACAACTTGCGCAGCAAAGGCATCGGTGACGAACTGATCGCCGCCAGCCTGACCCAGGAGGGCATGACGGAAGAATTGCAGCGCGCCCGCGAACTATGGCGGCGCAAGTTCGGCAAGCAACCATCGGCAACCGCCAGCGACGCCAAAGAGTGGGCGCGCCAGGCGCGCTTCCTGCAAAGTCGCGGCTTCTCTACCGAAATCATCCGCAAGTTGTTGAAGGCCCCGGACGATGAATAACCCAGGGCTTTCGACTAATCCACCCAGCCGACTCACCGTCAGCGGCTTGCGCAAGAAATACAAAACACGCACCGTGGTCAAGGACGTGTCCTTCGATGTCGGCAGCGGCGAGGTGATCGGATTGCTGGGCCCCAACGGCGCCGGCAAGACTACCTGCTTCTATATGATCGTGGGCCTGGTGGCCGCCGACGGCGGCGATATTCACCTGGAGCATGACAGCGCCAACGTCAACCTCACCCATCTGCCCATCCATCGCCGCGCGCAACTCGGGCTTTCCTACCTGCCGCAGGAAAACTCGGTGTTCCGCAAGCTCAGTGTTTCCGACAACGTCCGCGCGGTGCTGGAATTGCAGAAACTCGAGGACGACGAAATCGAAAACCGCCTGGAGGAATTGTTGCAGGAATTGCACATCACCCATCTGCGCGACAATCCCGCCACCTCGCTGTCCGGCGGCGAGCGGCGGCGCGTCGAGATCGCCCGTGCGCTGGCCACCTCGCCGCGCTTCATCCTGCTCGACGAGCCGTTCGCCGGCGTCGACCCGATTGCCGTCATCGACATCCAGAAAACCATCGGCTTCCTCAAGCAGCGCGGCATCGGCGTACTCATCACCGACCACAATGTGCGCGAGACGCTGGGTATTTGTGATCGCGCCACCATCATCAATGCCGGTGAAGTATTGGCCTCCGGCAGGCCGGATGAAATTGTCTATAATGAAAGCGTCCGCAAGGTCTACTTAGGCGAAAATTTCCGCATGTAAATCCGTCCGGACCCGCCACGGATCATGAAACAAACGCTCCAACTCAGACTCTCCCAGCATCTTGCGCTGACCCCGCAGCTACAGCAGTCGATCCGGCTGTTGCAACTGTCGACGCTCGAACTGAACCAGGAGATCGAGCAGTTTTTGCATGACAATCCGCTGCTCGAACGCGAGGATTCAAACGACGGCGCGGGCTTCATCCCTGGCGGCGATGCGCCTATCGTTCCGCAAGCTGCGCCTGACGATCCGCCCACGCCGACCTACGACGAAGCCTACGAACTCCCCAGCGACTCCAACTGGAGCGGCGACGCGCCCGGCAATCATGGGCCGCGCGATAACAACGATGGTGACGATTCCGACTATGCCGACATCCAGGCGACCGCCACTTCCCTGCGCGATCACCTGAGTGCGCAGTTGGGAATGACGCAGCTTTCCGAGCGCGACCGGAGCATGGTCAGTTTTCTCATCGAGGCGCTCGACGACGACGGCTACCTGGGACAGAACCTGGAAGAGCTGCTCGACGTACTGGCGGAAGACCATGAAGATGCCGACCGGGAAGAACTGCTGGAAGAATTGCAGATTGCCTTGTGTCACTTGCAGAACTTCGATCCGCCCGGCATCGGTGCGCGCAGTCCGCAGGAATGCCTGGCTTTGCAACTGGAGGGTCAGCCGGTTACGCCGGTGCGCGATCTGGCGCTGACGCTGGTGCGCAAGCATCTGGATCTGCTGGCGGCGCGCGATTTTACCAAGCTGAAAAGAGTGCTGCGCTGCGACGACGACAAGCTGCGCTGCGCGCACAGCCTGATCTGCTCGCTCAATCCGCGTCCCGGCGCCCAATATTCGCCGAGCGACACCCGTTACATCATCCCGGATGTGATGGTGCGCAAATTGCGCAGCGGCTGGACCGTCACGCTTAACCAGGACGCCATGCCGCGCCTGCGCATCAACCGGTTGTATGCCGACATCCTGCAACGCAGCCGGGGTAACGGCGCGAGCGCCGGCAGCGGCGCCGCCGGACTGAACAGCCAGTTGCAGGAAGCCAAATGGCTGATCAAGAACGTGCAGCAACGCTTCGACACCATCCTGCGTGTGTCGCAGGCCATCGTTGATCGCCAGCGGCAGTTCTTCGAGCATGGCGAAGTGGCGATGCGACCGCTGACCCTGCGCGAAATCGCCGAAGCGCTCGGCCTTCACGAATCGACCATCTCGCGCGTGACCACGCAGAAATTCATGGCCAGTCCGCGTGGC
Source organism: Betaproteobacteria bacterium (assembly GCA_016194935.1). GTDB lineage: Bacteria > Pseudomonadota > Gammaproteobacteria > Burkholderiales > Rhodocyclaceae > JACRAR01. Next base: position 14,745 of record JACQAO010000057.1, on the reverse strand, counting down.
ATTTTCGAGCTGAAATATTTCTTCGGCAGCCATGTCGCCACCGAAGCCGGCGGCGCCGCCTCGTCTACCGCAATCCGGGCGCTGATCAAGCAACTGGTCGGCGCGGAAGACCGTCTCAAGCCGCTCTCCGACGCACGCATTGCCGAAATTCTCGGTCAGCAGGGCATCGTCGTGGCCCGCCGCACCATCGCCAAATACCGCGAGGGCCTCAACATCCCGCCGCTTAATTTACGCAAGTCCCTTTGATTCATCCACAGCACTCCCTGACAAGGATCCATCATGAACCTCAACATCACCGGCCACCATATCGAAGTTACTCCCGCCATCCATGATTACGTCAAAACCAAGCTCGACCGGGTGATCCGGCACTTTGACGGCGTCACCAGCGCCCATGTGATCCTCTCCGTGGAAAAACTCAACCAGAAAGCCGAAATCACCCTGCATGTGAAGGGCAAGGATATCTACGCCGACAGTATCGACGCCGATCTTTACGCCGCCATCGACGCGCTGACCGACAAGCTGGACCGCCAGGTGGTGAAGTACAAGGAGAAGCACTCGAATCACGCCCACGAAGGCCACAAGCGCCAAGTCACCGAATAATCCCTCAGCCTTTCGCGCTACGGTATACTGCGCCCCGCCCCTAATCGGCGAAGCAAATCCAACTCACGCCACAGATGAACCAGATCGCCAAACTCCTGCCCCTAACCAACATCGTCCTTGGTCTCGAAGCAAGCAGCAAGAAGCGCGTCTTCGAGCACGCCGGGCTGCTGTTCGAGAATCACCAGGGTATCGCCCGCAGCACGGTGTATGACGCTTTGTTCGCCCGCGAAAAACTCGGTTCGACCGGGTTGGGCCAGAACATCGCCATTCCGCACGGTCGCATCAAAGGCCTCAAGCATGCGGTGGGCGGCTTCCTGCGGCTGGCGGAGCCGGTGCAGTTTGATTCGCCTGACGGCAAACCGGTCAGCCTGTTGTTCGTGTTGCTGGTGCCGGAAGGCGCCACCGAACGCCATTTGCAGATTCTCTCTGAATTGGCGCAACTGTTCTCCGACCGCGGCTTCCGCGAACGGCTCTCCGTTGCGCCGGATGCAGCGGAAGTTCACGCGCTATTTTCCAACGGACTGATTGATGCAGCCACTGACCGTCGCACAGCTGCTTGAGCACAACCGCAGCAAGCTGCAACTGGAGTGGGTGTGCGGCGCCCTGACGGCAACTATCTGCGCAGTCCAGAAAAAAACTTCGCTGGTTGATCTGGTCGGTCACCTGAACCTGATTCATCCGTGTCGCATCCAGGTGCTCGGCACGCCCGAAATCAACTGGGCCAATCGCCAACCGGCGGAGAAAGTGATTCATCATCTCGGCGAAATCATCGCCGCCCGGCCACCGGCCTTTATTGTGGCTGACGGGGCAGTGCTGCCCGAGGTGGTGCGGGGGCTGTGTGAGCAAAAAGATGTTCCGCTGCTCACCACTCCGGTATCCGCCACCACCGTGATCGAGGCGCTGCGCCTTTACCTGTCGCGCAAGCTGGCCGAAACCGTCTCGCTGCATGGCGTGTTCATGGATGTGCTGGGCATGGGCGTGCTGATTACCGGCGACTCCGGGGTCGGCAAGAGCGAGCTGGGCATCGAGCTGATTTCACGCGGCCACGGCCTGGTGGCCGATGATGTGGTGGAGATATCGCGGCTTTCGGCGGATACCCTGGAAGGCCGCTGTCCCGACATGCTGCGGGATTTTCTGGAAGTGCGCGGCCTGGGGCTGCTCAACATCCGCACCATTTTCGGCGAGACCGCCTGCCGCCGCAAAATGAAGCTCAAGCTCATCGTCAACCTGCATAAAACCCAGACCGGCATGCAGGAAGCGGCGCGGCTGCCGCTCGACGCCCAGACCGAAACCATCCTCGACATCCCGGTGCGCAAAGTGGCGCTGCCGGTGACCGCTGGCCGCAACCTGGCGGTGCTGCTGGAAGCGGCGGTACGCTCGACCATCCTGCAACTGCGCGGCATCGACAGCATGCAGGAATTTCTCGACCGGCAGCAGCAGGCGCTCAGCAACGACGACAACGATTCTGAACACTGAATCGCCCGCTGGTCATCAGGCAGGGTTGCGCACCACCGGCAGAGGAAACGCCAGGTTATCGCCGGCGTCGGCGGCTTCGTCAAATTCATCCGGATCGAAGGCGCGGTCTCCCTCCGGATCGGCCTGCCCGCCAGGCCGCAAGCCGGCGAAATCGTAGAGCCGGGGATCCGCCAGATGCGACGGCACGACATTTTGCAGGCTGCGGAACAGCGTCTCGATGCGGCCCGGAAAACGTTTTCCCCACTCAGCCAACATCAGCTTGATCTGCTTGCGCTGGAGCTGCTCCTGGCTGCCGCATAAATCGCAGGGGATGATGGGGAAGCGTTGCGCCTCGGCCCAGGCGGCGAGGTCTTTTTCACGGCAATACGCCAATGGCCGGATCACCACATGCTTGCCGTCGTCAGTCACCAGCTTGGGCGGCATGGCTTTCAGCTTGCCGCCGAAGAACATATTGAGGAACAAGGTTTCCAGAATGTCGTCGCGGTGATGGCCCAACGCGATCTTGGTGGCGCCGAGTTCGCCCGCCACCCGATACAGGATGCCGCGCCGCAGCCGCGAGCAGAGCGCGCAAGTGGTCTTGCCTTCCGCCACCACGCGCTTGACAATGGAATAAGTATCCTGATTCTCGATATGGAAAGGCACGCCGAGTTTACGCAGATAATCCGGCAGCACCTGAGCGGGAAAGCCCGGCTGCTTCTGGTCGAGATTGACGGCAATCAACTCGAAATTCACCGGCGCGTGTTCACGCAAATACAGCAGAATGTCCAGCATGCCGTAGGAATCCTTGCCGCCCGAGAGACACACCATGATCTTGTCGCCTGCTTCAATCATGTTGAAATCGGCGATGGCCTGCCCGGCATTGCGGCGCAGGCGCTTTGCCAGCTTGTTGGTTTCGAGGCGCTGCCTGTCCTGCTGGCGTGCGCTTAGCGAAGTTTCGAGAATGGCGCTCATGGCTTTACAGATGGAGACTGCGACCGCCGTCGACATTGATCACCTGGCCGGTGACATAGGGCGCATCGAACAGCAGGAAGCGCACCGTGCGAGCGATGTCGCCGGGCGACCCTTCGCGTTTCAGAAAAGTTCGCGCAATGATCGCGGCACGAGCCTCTGCATCGAAGTCGGCGGCGGCGGCGCCGTCCGGCCATTTGATCGGCCCCGGCGCCACCGCGTTGACCCGCACCTCCGGCGCCAGTTCCAGCGCCAGCGCGCGCGTCAAGCCGAGCAGGCCGGCCTTGGCGGCGCAGTAGAGCGGGTAATTTTTCAACGGACGCTCGGCGTGGATGTCGGTGATATTGATGATTGCGCCGCGCGTTTCTTTCAGATACGGCGCCGCTGCCTGAGACAGGAACAGCGGCCCTTTCAGGTTGCTGCCGATCAGATCCTGCCAGGCAGCCTCGTCGATGCCGCCAATGGGAGTGGCATAGAAGGAGGAGGCATTATTCACCAGCGCATCGAGCCGGCCAAAATGCTCAATGGCAGCCGCAACCAGTCGCGGCAGTTGCGCCGCATCGCCGAGATCGGCCTGCACGCAAGCGGCGGACTGCGGGCGAGCCTGGTTCAACTCTGCGGCCAAGGCCATCGCCTCGTCGGCGGAAGCACGATAGTGCAGCAACAGCTTCGCCCCAGCCGCATGCAAAGTGCGCGCAATTTCCGCACCGACGCGCTTGGCGGCGCCGGTGACTAAAACGACCGGTGGTTCGGATGTCGTGCTCATCGCTGCAAGTATACAGGCTAGCCGGGGATCAGTCGCTCCAGCACCCGCGCCGCAGCCACCAGCCCGAAGGTCGCCGTCACCGTCACTGAAGAACCGTAGCCTGCGCAGTTCAAGCCCTGGAGGCCGCCCCTGTCTCTGGGCTCCTGGGGGCCGACTTTGTTTCCGGGTTCCTGGGGGCTGGTCGGTTCGTCGGAGTACACGCATTCGATGCCGAATTTTTTCTTGAGGTCGCGGGGGAAGCCGTACTCCTTGCGCAGCCGCGCGCGCAGCCTGGAGGCCAGCGCGTCCTGTTGGGTATGCGCCAGGTCGCCGACACTCACGCGGCTTGGGTCGCGCCGTCCGCCGGCGCCGCCGGTGGTGACGATGGCGATGCCGAGGCGATGGCAATGATTGATCAGCGCCGCTTTGGCGCGCACATTGTCGATGGCGTCGAGCATGCAATCGTAGCTGCCTTGTGGCGCCAGCTCTGCGACGTTCTCCACTGTAACGAACTCCTCGACGCCATTCACGACGCAGGCCGGATTGATGGCGCGGATACGTTCCGCCATCGCCTGTACCTTGGCTTTGCCGAACGCGCCGTCCAGCGCATGAATCTGTCGATTGGTATTGGATTCGGCGATATGGTCCAGGTCGATCAGGGTAATGCGGCCTATCGCTGAGCGCGCCAGCGCTTCGGCGGCCCACGAGCCAACCCCGCCGATGCCGATGATGCACACATGCGAGCCGGCGAAACGCGCCAACGCGGGTTCGCCATACAGACGCGCCACCCCGCCGAAGCGCCGCGCGAAATCCATTTCCTCAGTCACCGCAGCTATTGTCATTTTACCGGACGCCTGCGCGCCAAAAAATTCCGGCCTGCATCATGGCACAATGCTCGGCCTATGAATACGTCCCTGCCCGAACCGTCCGCCGACGCCCGCGCCGCCAGTGCTGCACTGTGTTCCTGCATCGCTTCGGAAATCGCCGCTGCCGGCGGCTGGATCTCTTTCGCCCGCTACATGGCGCTGGCGCTGTATGCGCCGGGCCTGGGCTATTACAGCGGCGGCGCCCGAAAATTCGGCGCTGCCGGCGACTTTATCACCGCGCCCGAACTTACCTCTGTATTCGCCCAAACCCTGGCCGTGCAAGCGATGCAGGTCATGGCGGATTCGGCGGCGCACATTCTTGAAGCCGGCGCCGGCAGCGGCGTCCTGGCGGCGGAACTGTTGCGTGAACTGGAGCGGCTCGGCGCGTTACCGGAACGCTACCTGATCCTGGAACTCTCCGGCGAGTTGCGCGCGCGCCAGCAGGCCACGCTGGCGGAGCGCGTGCCGCAACTGCTGGCGCGGGTGACCTGGCTGGAGTCCCTGCCACAGACCTTCTCCGGCCTGGTGCTCGGCAACGAAGTGCTGGACGCCATGCCGGTGGAACTGGTCGAGTGGCGCGGCACGACATCGGGCGGTGCGCCGGATATATTCGAGCGCGGCGTGGCGCTGGATGAGGGCGGCAGTTTCACCTGGGCCGGGCGACCGGCGCAGGGCGCACTGCTGCAAGCCGCGCAGCGCCTGAACATCGAAGCGCCGTACGTTTCGGAAATCGGTCTCGCCGCACAAGCCTGGATCGCCGAATGGAGCCACATCCTGGAATCCGGCGTGGTGCTGCTGTTCGACTACGGTTTTCCGCGCCACGAGTACTACCACCCGCAACGCAGCAGCGGCACGCTGATGTGCCACTACCGCCACCGCGCGCACGACGATCCGCTGTGGTGGCCGGGGCTCAACGACATCACCGCCCATGTCGATTTCACCGCCATCGCCGAAGCCGGTTTCGAAGCCGGTCTTGAGGTCATCGGCTACACCAGCCAGGCACGCTTCCTCTTCAACTGCGGCATCATGGAAGCGCTCGACCGGCTGCCCAGGGATGACGACAAAACCCTGGTGACCGAAACACGCAACGTCGGCAAGCTGATCTCGCCGCATGAAATGGGCGAATTGTTCAAGGTCATCGCGCTGGGGCGCGGCCTAAAGCAACCTCTGCGAGGTTTCGCCAGTGGCGACCGCACGCCAGCGCTTTAACTGCGAACCAGCTCAGCAGGTGGGGATGGCGAGGGGGTGAAGGAAGCGAAGGAAGCGAAGGAAGCGAAGGAAGCGAAAGAAGTGCAAGCATCCGCACCGCCGTTCGGTGCGGGGTTCAGTGTCCGGAGGAGAAACTAGCCGCTTATTCCTTATTCCTGGCACAGATAGACGGAACGCAGGAAGGCGTCTGCGTCCGGCATCGCGTGCCGTTCAGGATGGCGCACAGGGGTTTGCAGAGCAGTCTGCAAGCCGGTTTGCGGCGCCGGTTGCCATTCGGCGTTCAGCACCTGTTCCTCGAAAGCACCGAATTCATCCTCGATGCGCCTGCCCGTATCCATGCTCATGACGATCACCATTTCACTGCCTCCCGAATTGTTTCGAGTGCGTAAATAGCATAACGGACAAGCTGCACAAAAGTTGAATTGAAGCTGATTAAACTTTTTGAGTGTTGTTTTTGCGCCACGGCGCAACGCGAAACAGCAGCAGCATGCCCGGCACAGCCAACGCCGCGCACAGCAGGAAGAAGCCGAACCAGCCCAACTGTTCCACCAGCCAGCCGGCAGAAGCGTTGACGAAACTGCGCGGCACCGCAGCCAGGCTGGTGAACAAGGCGAACTGTGTCGCGGTGTACAGCGGGTGGGTGGCGCGGGCGATGTAGGCGACGAAGGCCACCGAGCCCAGGCCGACACCCAGCGCCTCGAAGCCGATGACCCCGGCCAGGCTAACGAGTTGCGTAGCGCCGATGCTGGTCTGCGGGCCGAGCCAGGCCAGCCAGGCGTAACCGAAGATCGAAGTCACCTGCACCACGCCGAACAGCCATAGTGCGCGGTTGATGCCCAGCCGCACCATCCACAAGCCGCCCACCAGTCCACCGATCACCGCTGGCCAGAGGATGGCATGCTTGGCGACCAGGCCAACCTGTGTCTTGGTGTAGCCCATGCTGAGATAAAACGGGGTTGCCAGCGCCGTGCACAGGCTGTCGCCGAGTTTGTAGAAGAAAATGAAAATCAGGATCAACAGCGCCTCGCGCACCCCGGCGCGGCCCATGAATTCCTTGAAAGGTTCGACTACCGCCTCGCGCAGCGTCCTGGGCCGGGCGGCGGCGATCACCGGTTCCTGCACCCGCCAGCTCATCGCCATGCCGGGCAACATGAACAGGGCGGTGATCCAGAACACCTGCGCCCAGGGCAGGTGGTCGGCCAGGACCAGCGCCAGCGACCCCGGAACCAGGCCGGAGATGCGGTAGGCATTGACATGCACCGAAGTACCCAGGCCCAGCTCGGCATCACTGAGGATCTCCCGGCGAAAGGCGTCGATGGCGATATCCTGGGTCGCCGAGAGGAAGGTCAGCAACAGCGCCAGCAGTACGATCTGGCTCAGGTCGAGGCGCGGCGAAAGCATGCCGATGCTGCCGATGGTGAACAGCAAACCGATCTGGGTCAGCAGCATCCAGCCGCGCCGCCGGCCAAAACCGGGCAGCGCGTAACGGTCGAGCAGCGGCGACCAGAGGAATTTCCAGGTGTAGGGCAACTGGATCAGCGTCATGGCGCCGATTTCCCGCAGGCTGATGCCCTCGCTGAACAGCCAGGCTGGCAGCAGGTTCAACAGCAGGAACAGCGGCAGACCGGAAGAGAAGCCGGTGAACACGCAGATCAACATGCGCCGCGTCAGCAGCACGCGCAACCAGTCGGGAGAATTCAAGCTTTAGCCCTTGGTAATGCGATACACGGCGAGGCTGCCGAGGAAGTTGTGCTCCTCGATGACGAGCTGCCCCTGCTCGTCGAGTACCTGCCGCTCGCGCACCCGAATGTTCATTTCTGCGCACAACGCTTCGAAGTCCAGCATGGTGAAAAACCGCACATTCGGCGTGTCGTACCACGCATAGGGCAGGTCGTCGGATACCGGCATGCGGCCATTGAGAACCGCCGCACGGTTCTTCCAGTAGCCGAAGTTGGGGAAGGACACCACCGCTTCGCGCCCCACGCGCAGCATCGCCGTCAGGATTTCCTGGGTGTGGCGCACCGTCTGCAAAGTGCGCGACAGCACCACATGGTCGAAAGCGCCATCGACGAAACCGGCCAGGCCGGTATCGAGGTTGCCCTGGATCACGTTAATGCCGTTGTTGATGGCGGCCAGCACGTTGGCGTCGTCGATGTCGACGCCGTAGCCGCGCGCGCCGCGCGTCTCGATCAGCAGCTTGAGCAGTGCGCCGTCGCCGCAGCCGAGGTCGAGCACCCGCTCGCCGGGCTGCACCCAGCCGGCGATGACTTCGAAATCGGGTCTGCCAAGCCGGTGGCTCATAGCTTCACCCGCTTCAAGTAGGCACTCAGGACGGCATGGTAGTGAGCGCCTTCCAGGAGAAAAGAGTCATGCCCGTAGTCGCTGGCGATCTCGGCGTAGCTGACGTTCTGGTCGTTTTTCAGCAGCGCGTTGACGATCTCGCGCGAACGCGCCGGTGCGAAGCGCCAATCGGTGGTGAAGGAAATCACCAGGAACTTTGCCAGCGCCGGTTTCAACGCAGCGGCCAGGTCGCCGCCGCAACGGTGCGCAGGATCAAAATAGTCAAGCGACTTGGTCATCAACAGGTAAGTATTGGCGTCAAAGTAACCGGCGAATTTGTCGCCTTGCGAACGCAGATAAGACTCGACCTCGAATTCCACGCCGTAACCGTAGCCCAGGCCACCCTCCTTGTTTCGCAGTGCGCGACCAAACTTCTCCCCCATCTGGTCATCGGAAAGATAGGTAATGTGGCCGAGCATGCGCGCCAGCCGCAAGCCGCGCTGAGGCGTCGTCTGGTGCTCATAGAAATGTCCGCCGTGAAAATCCGGGTCAGTCAGGATGGCCTGCCGCGCGACATCGTTGAAGGCGATATTCTGCGCGGTGAGCTTGGGTGCGGCGGCGATCACCAGGGCATGACGGATGCGCTGCGGCAGGTCGATGGCCCATTGCATCGCCTGCATGCCGCCGAGGCTGCCGCCGATCACCGCCGCCCAGGCGTCGATGCCGAGGTGGTCGGCCAGCCGCGCTTGCGCCTGCACCCAGTCTTCCACCGTGACCACGGGGAAATCCGCCCCCCAGGGTTTGCCGGTGGCGGGATTGTTTGATGACGGCCCTGTCGAGCCGTGGCAGCCGCCGAGGTTGTTGACGCCGACGACGAAAAATCGTCCGGTGTCGAGTGGTCGACCGGGGCCGATGAGGTTGTCCCACCAGCCGAGGTTCTTCGGCTGGTCGGCGTAAGTGCCTGCGACGTGATGGTGGCCGGACAAGGCGTGGCAGACCAGGATGGCGTTGGATTTTGCCGCGTTGAGCGTCCCGTAGGTTTCAAAGACCAGTTCGCAGGCCGGCAACACCGCGCCGCTCTTCAAGGCGAGCGGCGTATCGAAGCGTGCACTTTGTGCCGCCACCGTGCCTACGCTGCTGACTTTCGTCTTCACCGCTTTAGTCCTCCAGTGCGGCGAGTTGCTCGCGCACCCGCACCGATTCATCGCAACGCAACAGGCGGGAGGTCTTGGCGCGCAGACGCGAAGCATCGCTGCGCAGGATTTGCTGCTTGACCTCGAGCAGTTGCGACGGATGCATGGAAAATTCGCGCAGCCCCATGCCCAGCAGCAAGCGCGTCAAACTAGCGTCACCGGCCATTTCGCCGCATACCGCCACCGGCAGGCCCGCCCGCGTGCCGCGCTCGATGGTCTGCGCCACCAGTTGCAGCACCGCCGGATGCAGTGGATCGTAGAGATGGGCGACGGCCTCGTCGGTACGGTCGATCGCCAGGGTGTACTGGATCAGGTCGTTGGTGCCGATGGAGAGAAAATCCAGGCGCTTCAGGAACGGCCCCAGCGCCAGCGCCGCTGCAGGAATTTCGATCATTCCGCCGACCTTGATGTTCTCGTCAAACTTGATCCGGCTCTCGCGCAACTGCGTCTTGGCCAGCGCCACCATCGCCAGCGTCTGTTCAATCTCGTGAGCATGCGCCAGCATGGGAATCAGCAGGCGGATTTCGCCGTAGTGCGCGGCACGCAGAATGGCGCGCAACTGGGCCAGGAAAATTCTTGGCGCCGACAGGCAGTAGCGAATCGCGCGCAGGCCCAGCGCCGGATTCGGCTCCATCCGTTCCGTCCCGCCCAGGTTGCGCAGTGCGCGCGCCTGTTTATCCGCGCCGATGTCGAGGCTGCGGATGGTGACCGGCTTGCCCGGCAGCGCCTTCACCACCGAGCGGTAAGCCTCGAACTGCTCGTCCTCGCCGGGCAGCTCGTCGCGGTTCATGAAAAGAAATTCGGTGCGGAACAGGCCGATGCCGCCGGCATCGACTTCACGCACCTTGTCGATATCCTGCGGCAGCTCGATGTTGGCGAGCAGCGAGATGTCCGCGCCATCGAGCGTTACCGCGCGCGCCGTCTTGAGGCGCTTGAGCTTGTTGCGTTCGATCTCCAGCCCGCTCTGGCGCAGACGGTATTCTTCCAGCACCCGCGCATCGGGGTTGACGATCAGCACGCCGCGCGTGCCGTCGATGATCAGCAGATCGTCGTCGCGCAGCAGCGGCCGTGCATGGTGCAGGCCGACAATCGCCGGAATTGCCAGACTGCGCGCGACGATGGCGGTGTGCGAGGTGGCGCCGCCCAGGTCGGTGACAAAGCCGCCGATCTTGAGTTGCTTGAACTGGATGGTGTCTGCCGGCGACAAGTCGTGGGCGACGATAATCAGGTCGTCCTCGGTGGCCCCAGCCCCGACGCCTGCGCCTTTGCGCCGCACAATCTTGCGCGTCTTGCCGAGCAGCACCTTGAGGACGCGCTCCACCACCTGCACGATGTCCTGCTTGCGCTCACGTAGATAGGCGTCGTCCATCTCGTCGAAGCGCGCCACCAGATGCTCCATCTGTTGCACCAGCGCCCATTCGGCGTTGCAGCGGCGCTCCTGGATCAGGGTGCGCGGCGCGCCGGCCAGCAGCGGATCGACCAGAAACATCGCCTGCAAATCAACAAAAGCGGAAAGCTCGGCGGCGGCGCCGGGCGAAGCTTCGGCTTCGATTCTGAGCTGGGCCAGCTCATCCCGCACTGTCGCCAGCGCGTTGTCGAAACGCACCAGCTCAGCCTCGACCTCGCGCTCGCGCACCTGGTACTGCGCCACTTCCAGGGTGGCGTGCGAAACCAGGTGGGCATGGCCGATGGCGATGCCCGGCGAAACAGCGAAGCCGTGCAGGGCGAAGCTCACGCTTTATTCCCCTTCCCCGAACTTGTCGGCGATCAAGGCCAGCAGGGCTTGCAGCGCCTCATCGGCGCGTTCGCCTTCGGTCTCGATGGTGACTTTCGCGCCTTTGCCGGCGGCCAGCATCATCACCCCCATGATGCTTTTGGCATTGATGCGGCGCTGGTTGCGTTCCATCCAGACCTCGCAGGGAAAGCTGCCGGCAAGCTGGGTGAGCTTGGCCGAGGCGCGCGCATGCAGGCCCAGCTTGTTGAGAATTTCGATTTCGATTTTCGGCATGGTGTAAGAGCCTATCTGTGAGTAATCCAGCCCTGCGTTGCAGCGTATCCGTGATGGATGCAAGGCGCGAGCCGCCGCCCAATGTACATCATTGGGCAAGGCTCGTAACGCAGCAGACGCGCGGATTCGCTGCAACCCTTCGGGCCAAGGCCGATTTGAGCGCATCCCTTTGGCGCAAGCCGCTTACGGTGATTACACCGCCGCGCGTCTTGCTTCGCGGGCTGCATCTCAAATCGGCCTTGGCGCAGGGCTGGATTACTCACAGATAGGCTCTAATGCTTGAGCATGTTGATGACACCGTCGCGGCCCCCGCCGATGGTCTTGGAAACCAGGTGTTTCATATCTTTCTCACGGTTGTTGAGAGCGCGCAGCAGCATCGGCAGGTTGACTCCGGACACCCCTTCGATGCGTCCCGGCGCCAGCAGTTTCTGCGCGATATTGGAAGGCGTGGCGCCGAATATGTCGGTGAGGATCAACACCCCTGCGCCGCCATCGACCAGTTTCAGCATCTCTTGCGCCAGCGGCAGCGCGTCGAGCGGATCGTCCTGTGCGGCAACGCCGAGCTGGGCGATCAGTCGCGGACGATGGTTGAGCACATGGCAAGCGCACTGGATCAGCGACTCGCCAAGACTGCTGTGGGTGAGCAGGAATAATCCTATCATGTCGATATATCAAAAAAGCATGGTTGATTTATGCCGCAAGGGGCATTGTAACCCGCCGTGCAGCCACGTCTAACGCAGCACTGCACTCTCCAGGGCATCAATGAATAACGCCGCTACATCGCAGCCGCTTTGCCGGGTGATCTCGACGAAGCAGGTGGGGCTGGTGACGTTGATCTCGGTGAGGCAATCGCCGATCACATCCAGGCCCACCAGCAGCAGGCCGCGCGCGGCCAGTATCGGGCCGAGTGTTTCCGCAATTTCGCGGTCGCGCGGCGACAGCGGTTGCGCTACACCGGTGCCGCCGGCGGCGAGGTTGCCGCGGCTTTCGCCGGGCTTGGGAATGCGCGCCAGACAATACGGCACGGCCTGGCCGGCAATCAGCAGAATGCGTTTGTCGCCCTGGGCAATCTGCGGCAGGTAGCGCTGTGCCATGATGCTGCGGCTGCCGTGCGCAGCGAGCGTCTCGACGATGACATTGCGGTTGGGGTCGTCGCGGCGCACCCGAAAGATCGAGCTGCCGCCCATGCCGTCGAGCGGCTTGAGGATCACATCACCCAACTCGTCGATGAAAGCCTGAATGTCGGCGGCATCACGCGCTACCAGGGTGGTCGCGGTGAACTGCGGGAATTCGGCAATCGCAATCTTCTCGTTGTGATCGCGGATCGCCCGAGGCCGGTTGAAAATCCGCGCGCCGCCGGCTTCGGCGCGTTCCAGCAGCCAGGTGGCGGTGACATACTCGGCGTCGAAAGGCGGATCCTGGCGCATCAGCACCGCGTCGAAGGCGTTCAACGGTTGCAGTTCAGGTTCTCCCGGCGCGCACCACGGCGCATCCCCGGCCAGCAGTTCCAGCCGCGCGGCTGCGGCGCTCACCATGCCGTCACGCAGCACCAGCGCCGCGCGCTGGATGGCGAACACCGCATGACCGCGCCGCTGCGCCTCGCGCATCATGGCGACACTGCTGTCCTTGTAAGCCTTGAGGTGCTCCAGCGGATCAAGAATGAAAGCGAGTCTCATTGCCTACCCCCCATCCCCCGTCCCAAGAACGGCTTTACACAGCCGTCCCGCTCGTGTGGCGCGGAGCAGTGCTCCGCGAATTCCCACCCGAGCCCCGGGGAAGGGGGTGACTGCGGCTCACGATGCTCGCATGTTTTTGGCTGCCCCGCCTTGAGGCGGCTCGACGGCGGCGCTCTCATGCAGTAGCGGTCGCCTGACCTGCATTCGCATTCGTCGCCACACTCGCCGCCACATTCGCAACTGCCGCCACATCCGGATGGGTGCGCTCCAGTTCCAGCGCGGCCGCATACATCGCCAGGCGCCCCACCACGCCATAGGCGTAGAAACGGTTGGGCGGCGCGTCCGGCGCGCGGCTGCGGTCAGGCAGGCAGCAACCGGTATCGAAGGCCAGCGGCTTGAAGCTCATGCCGGGGGCATTGAGGTTCTCGTCGCGGCCACGGCTGGTATTGACGCGGTAAAAGCCGCCCACCACATAGCGGTCGATCATATACACCACCGGCTCGGCGACGCCTTCGTCCACCGTCTCGAACGTCGGCACGCCTTCCTGGATGATCACCTCGGTGACTTGCACGCCCTCCTTGCCCACCGCCATCTTGTTGCGCTGTTTGCGATTGAGGCCTTTCACTTCGCTGGCGTCCTTCACCGTCATGATGCCCATGCCATAAGTACCGGCGTCGGCCTTGACGATGACGAAAGGCGCTTCCTTGACGCCGTACTCCTGGTACTTGGCGCGCATGCGGAACAGCAGGGAGTCGACATTGGCAGCCAGGCATTCTTCGCCCGAACGCTCGTGAAAATTCACCTTGCCGCACACCTCGAAGCCGGGGTCGATCAGCCACGGATCGATGCCGATGGCCTCCGCGAAATCGTTGGCGACCTCGCGGTAAGCGGCGAAGTGGTGCGACTTGCGCCGCACATGCCAGCCGGCGTGGAGCGGCGGAATCAGGTATTGCTCGTGGAGATTCTGCAACAGCGCAGGAACACCGGCAGAGAGATCATTGTTGAGCAGGATCGCGCAGGGATCGAAGCCGTCCAGGCCGAGCCTGCGGCCACCTGCGCCGAGACGCTTGAGCGGCTCCAGCGTCAGCTTTTGCCCGTCCGGCAAATCCAGTATGGTCGGCGCGGTAATCTCCGGCAGCAGCGAACCGATGCGTACATTGAGTCCGGCGTGATGCAGGATGTTCGCCAGGTGCGCCACATTCTGCAAATAGAACAGATTGCGGGTGTGATTCTCCGGCACCAGCAGCAGATTTTTTGCCTCGGGGCAGATTTTCTCGATAGCCGCCATGCTCGCCTGCACGCACAGCGGCAGGAAAGCCGGGTTGAGATTATTGAAGCCGCCGGGGAACAGATTGGTGTCCACCGGCGCCAGCTTGAAGCCGGCGTTGCGCAAATCAACCGAGGTATAAAACGGCGGCGTGTGTTCCAGCCAGCCCAGGCGCAGCCATTGCTCGATTTTGGTGTCGTTGTCGAGGAAGCGCCGCTCGAGTTCGAGCAGCGGGCCGGTGAGGGCGGTTTTCAGATGAGGGACCATGGCTTCGTACCAGTGCAATATTGACCGATAATCTTACACCACTTGGCGTTTATCCCGGCAGGCTCAGTATTACCCGGGTTCCGCGATTGAAATCGTATAGAGATTGAAAGAGCCCCGCCAGACCTTGATCTTGGATAGAGTGACGTTATCGAGACGATCACCTATTTGTAGAGAAAGGGAGGCGAGGCGATGAGGACTTTGGCACAGACT
>JACQAO010000014.1 GCA_016194935.1 Betaproteobacteria bacterium | reverse complement strand
TTCGTCACAAACAAGCCTTCTTGGGTTACATCAAGCCCACGCATCGTGTCCGACTCTTTCCTTTAAACTCGCCTTCCCAATTAACGATTCACTCGAGTTTCGGTGGACCGGTTCGGGGGATAAATTCAACAAACTGCTAGAAAGATAAGCGGATACCTATCTATTGGGAGAAGACCGTAAATAGCACCGAAAACTGACAGCGCAGGGAAAATATAAGATGGCCGCGCCCCGTCCTGCCTCCGGCAGCACTGGAGACAATGGCCCGCAGGGATTTGCTTTGGCCATAGTGGCGGTGTCGATGTCGGCGCGGCGGCGGGATCGGCACCGCCAGGTGATCAAGCGGTTCGACGATGTCCACGAAAGCGGCGATCAGGGTGAGTATCGTCGGCGCATCGAGACCGAAGGCCTCGGCCGGACGCACCGCATCAATCGAAGTGCTTGTGGCGAATGGAATAATTCATAATACGCACCTGGGCATAAATACCCTCTGGGGCATAAATGCTACCAACACTGAATATTTAAACTTTTAGGGAGCGCATATGGAACTCGGCATCAAGGGCAGGCAGGCACTGGTCTGCGCCGCCAGCAAGGGACTGGGACGGGCCTGCGCGCTGGCGCTGGCGCAGGAAGGGGCGACCGTGACCATCGTGGCGCGTGGCCGCGAGGCGCTGGAAGCGACGGCCGCCGCGATACGCGCCGAAACCGGCGTGCAGGTGCAAGCCGTGGCCGCTGACATCACCACCCCGGAAGGGCGCAGCGTGGCGCTGGCGGCTTGCCCGCAACCGGACATTCTGGTGAACAACGCCGGTGGACCGCCGCCTGGCGACTTTCGCGACTGGTCGCGCGACGATTGGTTGAAGGCGCTCGACGCCAATATGCTGACACCGATAGAACTGATTAAGGCCACGCTCGACGGCATGATCCAGCGCAAGTTCGGGCGCATCGTGAACATCACTTCGGGTGCGGTCAAAGCGCCCATCGACGTGCTCGGTTTGTCCAACGGCGCGCGCTCCGGCCTGACCGGCTTCGTCGCCGGACTGGCGCGCAAGACGGTGAAACACAACGTCACCATCAACAACCTGCTGCCGGGATTTTTCGACACCGACCGGATTCAGTCGGTAGTCGGCGGCGCCGCCAAAGCCAAAGGTGTTTCCTACGAGACGGCGCTGGCCGAGCGCGTGGCGGCCATCCCTGCTGGCCGCATCGGCGATCCAGCCGAGTTCGGCATTGCCTGCGCCTGGCTGTGCAGCAGCCAGGCCGGCTTCATCACAGGCCAAAACTGGCTGCTCGACGGCGGCGCTTTCCCTGGAACATTTTAGTCACCAAATATCTCATATGGAAAAAGACCTCAGCGCAGCCGCACTCGAATATCACACTTTTCCCACGCCCGGAAAAATCTCCGTCGTCCCGACCAAGGGGCTGACCAACCAGCGTGATCTGGCGCTGGCCTATTCGCCGGGCGTGGCGATTGCCTGCGAAGCCATCGTCGCCGATCCGTCCCAGGTCAGCCGCCTCACCAGCCGCGCCAACCTGGTCGGCGTGGTGACCAACGGCACCGCTGTGCTGGGCCTGGGCAACATCGGCCCGCTGGCGGCCAAGCCGGTGATGGAAGGCAAGGCGGTGCTGTTCAAGAAGTTCGCCGGCATCGACGTGTTCGACATTGAGCTGGCGGAGAACGATCCCGACAAATTGATCGACATGATCGCGGCGATGGAGCCGACTTTCGGCGGCATCAACCTCGAAGACATCAAGGCGCCGGAATGTTTTTACATCGAGCGCAAATTGCGCGAGCGCATGAAAATTCCGGTGTTCCACGACGACCAGCACGGCACCGCCATCGTCGTTGGCGCGGCAGTGCTGAACGGACTAAAGCTGATCGGCAAGGACATCGGCGCCGTCAAGCTGGTGACCAGCGGCGCCGGCGCCGCCGCCCTGGCCTGTCTGGACATGCTGGTGGCGCTGGGCGTCAAGGTGGAGAACATCTGGGTGACCGACATTCATGGCCTCGTTTATGAAGGTCGCGTCGCAGAAATGGAGCCAATCAAGGCGCGTTACGCCAAGGCTACCGCGCTGCGCACCCTGGGCGAAGTGATCGCCGACGCCGATATATTTCTGGGCCTGTCCGCAGGCGGTGTGCTGAAGCCGGAAATGGTGGCGAAGATGGCGCCGCATCCGCTGATCCTGGCGCTGGCCAATCCCACGCCGGAAATCCTGCCGGAGCAGGTGCACGCCGTGCGCAATGACGCCATCATGGCGACAGGACGTTCGGACTACCCCAACCAGGTCAACAACGTCCTGTGCTTTCCCTTCATCTTCCGCGGCGCGCTGGATGCCGGCGCCACCACCATCACCGAAGCCATGAAACTCGCCGCCGTGCGCGCCATCGCGGAGCTGGCGCAGGCCGAAACTTCCGACGTGGTAGCGATGGCCTACGGCGGCGAGAGCCTCAAGTTCGGCCCGGAATACCTGATCCCCAAGCCCTTTGATCCGCGCTTGATCGTCAAGATCGCGCCGCTGGTGGCCGAGGCGGCGCGGGTATCGGGCGTGGCGACGCGCCCGGTGGCCGACCTGGAGGCCTATCGGGAGAGGCTAAACAATTTTGTCTATCACTCCGGCTTCGTCATGAAGCCGGTGTTTGCCGCCGCGAAAAAAGCGCCGCGCAAAGTGCTTTACGCCGAAGGCGAGGACGAGCGCGTGCTGCGCGCCATCCAGGCGGTGCTGGACGAGGGTTTGGCGCAGCCGGTGGTGATCGGTCGTCCCGAAGTGATCGAAATGCGCCTGAAAAAAGCCGGTCTGCGCCTGACGCCGGGGCGTGATTTCGAGATCGTCAACCCCGACGCCGATGCGCGCCACCGCGACCTGTCAGCCGAATACCACAAGCTGATGGGGCGCGCGGGCGTGACGCCGGAACTCGCCAAGCAACTGCTGCGCAGCGACCCCACGCTGATCGGCGCCATGCTGCTGCGGCGCGGCGATGTCGATGCGCTATTGTGCGGCACCTCGGGCCGGCACGCCGAGCATCTCAAGCACATCGCCGACGTGATCGGCCTGGAGCAACACGCCACTGGCTTCGCCGCGATGAACCTGCTGATGCTGCCGAAGAACACCATGTTCATCTGCGACACATATGTCAATGAAGAACCAGATGCAGAGCGGATCGCCGACATCACCCTGATGGCCGCCGAGGAAGTATGCCGCTTCGGCTTGACGCCGAAAGTGGCACTGCTGTCCCACTCAAACTTTGGCAGCGTGCAATCGCAGTCGGCGCAAAAAATGCGCATGGCGCGCGCCATCATCGAGCAACGCGCGCCGCAGCTCGAAGTCGACGGCGAGATGCACGCCGATGCCGCACTGTCCGAAGCCATCCGCAGCCGGCACTATCCAGAGAGCCGCCTCAAAGGCGAGGCCAACCTGCTGATCATGCCCAACGTCGATGCCGCTAACATCGCCTTCAATCTGCTCAAAGCCACCAGCGGCGAAGGCATCACCGTCGGCCCGATCCTGCTGGGTGCAGCCAGGCCGGTGCACATCCTGACCTCGACGGCGACGGTGCGGCGGTTGGTGAATATGACGGCGCTGGCGGTGGTTGATGCCAATCATCAGCGAGCCTGAGGAGAATACCGGGGATGCTGCTTACGATGTCCTTGAGTTCGGTGCCGAGGAATACGTTTCCAGCAACAGCGCCTCAAAACCAGCCTGCTGGAAGTGGATGTCAGCCGCCAATGCGGCCAGAATGCCGCGCTGCCGCATGATCACGAAAGACATGCAATCCGTCAGGCTCCACTCCTTGTCCGGTCGTCCGCGAAAAAGCTCAAATGCTTCCGCGAACAGGCCATCATGCAACGGAACAATTTCCACATCGGGGTCGTTTTCCAGCATCTCGATGATGGAAACGGCCGCTCCGCGATAGGAGGCTTTTGCCAGCGCAGCGCCAATTTCGAGCAACACGGCGCGCGTGGTGACGATGGCGGAACCCGATGCCTTCAGGTCATCAGCCAGTTGAACAGCCCTGGCATGGTAGTGGTCGCGCGGCGAGGTAAGCGCAATGGCGAAGCCTGTATCGAGAAACACCGTCTTCTCCGGCATTAGTTGCCATGCCCATAAAGATTTTTCTCGAAGTTAGTCGAAAAGTCAGGTAGGGCATCGATGGAAAGATTTTGCGCCTCCTCCAGGAAAGACACTGGCTTCCCCTTGGCTTGCTGCGCCTCGCTCTCCACCAGCACAATCACCTCCACCCGGCTACCTGGTTTGAGCTCGGGGCTTTGCAGGTGAATGGCGTGATTTTGATCAACCACCATTTTTTGACGAACCGTCAGCGCCATAATCGAACCCCTTGATTACTTTTTTGCATTATGCTCCAAGAAGATAGTAATGGACATATTGGTTGGCCCGAAAGGCGAGGCCAACCTGCTGATCATGCCCAACGTCGATGCCGCCAACATCGCCTTCAATCTGCTCAAAGCCACCAGCGGCGAAGGCATCACCGTTGGCCCCATCCTGCTGGGCGCAGCCAGGCCGGTGCACATCCTGACCTCGACGGCGACGGTGCGGCGGTTGGTGAATATGACGGCGCTGGCGGTGGTTGATGCCAATCATTTGAAAATCTGAGGAAGCCGCCGGTTTGCCGTATCAGGCTGATAGACAAACACTGGTGTGCCAGCTATCCTCATGCGCATGAAATCAATCGCCGACATCAACAGGGAAACCGCTAACGCGACGGGTGCCTTCATCGAGATGGCGGCGAGTCGGTACGACTTGGCCGGCGCCATCCTGTTTGCCTGTACTATCACATTAAGCAACGTCGCAATGGCGAGGACCGGGCAGTCAGATGTCGACGCGACGGTGCGAAATGCGGCTCAAGCGGTCATGCGGCAATATAACATTCCAGGCATGGCCATTGCGGTGACTGCCAATGGCAAGCGGCGGTTCTACAGCTATGGCGTCGCCTCGAAGAAAACGCTACAGAAGGTCACGAGTGATACGCTCTTCGAGATCGGATCGATCAGCAAGACCTTCACGGCAACGTTGGCGACATACGCCCAGGCAGATGGTCAACTTTCCCTCACTGACAGCCCAAGCAAGTATCTGCCGCAACTCCAAGGCGGCAGTTTGGATAAAGTGACGTTGATCAACTTGGGGACTCACACGGCAGGAGGCTTCCCACTACAGGTTCCTGACGAAGTACAGAACGCTGAGCAACTGATGGGCTACTTCAAGGCGTGGCATCCGACATACGCCTCGGGTACCCAAAGAACCTACGCCAACCCCAGTGTCGGATTGCTCGGCATGGTCGTCGCCAAGAGCATGAAAATGCCCTTTGAAGATGCGATGGAGCTACATCTGTTTCCCAAGCTTGGCATGCGCGATAGCTACATCAACGTGCCGGCAAGCAAGATGCCTCTCTACGCGCAGGGCTATACCAAAGAGGATATACCTGTCAGGGCTAACCCCGACTTGCTTGCCGCCGAAACCTATGGAGTGAAGACCAGCGTCAAGGACCTGATTCACTTCGTCGAAGTCAATCTGAGTCCAGAGCAAGAAGAGAAAAAACTCCAGCAAGCGATCCTCGATACCCACATCGGTTACTTCAAGCTGGGCTCGATGACACAGGATCTGATCTGGGAACAGTATGGGTATCCGACAGAATTGGGTACTCTGCTGGAAGGAAACTCTGCCAAGGTGGTGTATGAGAGCAATGCTGTCGCTGCATTGAATCCACCCCTGCCACCGCAGGGGGCGGTCTGGATCAACAAGACAGGTGGGACCAACGGGTTTTCTGCCTACGTGGCATTTGTACCAGAGAAAAAGTTCGGCATTGCAATACTGGCCAACAAGAGCTATCCCATCGAGCAACGGATTCGTTTGGCACATCGAATTCTGAGTGAGTTGGATTGCTGCTCATCGAGAGAGAAATGATGTCGTCCACTCAGGGGCAACGAATAGAGACCAGGTTCACATTTATTTTGGATAACCGATTCTGCCGGGTGGAGCCAGACCAGTGCACATAACGGCGCTGGAGGCGGTGGATGCCAATCATCTGCAGGGGTGAGAAAATCTCTATGGCGACAAACCGATTTCCAGCACTACGCGGCGCTTTGCTGGCCTTGCTGGCTGCGGCCTTGTTCGGCGCGAGCACGCCGCTGATCCAGTTGCTCGGCAGGGATGTCGGGCCGTGGATGACTGCCGGTTTGCTGTATGCCGGCGCGGCTTTGGCGGGATTGCTGACACGCTCGCATTCACGGCGCGAAGCAGCGTTGCGGCGCGCGCAAGTGCCGCGTTTGCTGTGGATGGCGTTGTCTGGCGCGGTGATCGGCCCGGCCCTGCTGGCTTGGGGATTGCAGCACACCAGCGGGGCGGGCGCGTCGCTGATGCTGGCGTTGGAGGCGGTGTTTACGGTGGGCCTGGCGCACCTCCTGTATCGGGAACAGCTTGACCGGCGCGTGGCCTTGGCCATCGCGCTGATTACGTTAGGTGGGGCGGTATTGGTGCTGGACCGGGCGGGCAGCGGCGATGGCGCGACGCAGATGCTGGGCATACTGGCCGTGCTCGGCGCGACCCTGGCGTGGGGCGTTGATAACACGCTCTCGCGTGGGCTGGCTGATGCCGACCCGAGCCAGGTAGTGCTGGCCAAGGCGGCGCTGGGCGCGGGCTGCTCCCTGCTGATTGCTGCGGCGAGCGGCCAGGCGGCGGTATCGCTATTGGCTGCGGGCGGCCTGCTGCTGGTGGGCGCAAGCGGCTATGGCTTGAGCCTGCGCTTCTATTTGCTGGCGCAACGGGCCTTCGGCGCGGCGCGCACCGGCTCGGTATTCGCGGCGGCGCCCTTCATCGGCGCAGCCGTCGCACTGGCGCTGGGTGAGCGCGCGTTCAGCGCAGGCATGGGTCTCGGCGCTGCGCTGATGCTGGCCGGCGTGATCCTGCATCTGGCGGAACGCCATGCACATGAGCACTCACACGAAGCTCTCGAACACGAACACGCGCATCGCCATGACGACGGGCATCATCAGCATACGCATGAACCGATGCCGGAAGGGCTGCATAGTCATCTGCACCGGCACACGGCAATGGCGCATCACCATCCACATGTGCCGGACTTGCATCATTTGCATGGACATTGAATGGCGCCGCTGGACCGAAGTACCCGTCACCTCTTCGGGGGACTTATGTTCCAGAGGATATTTACACGGTTAGAGTGTGATGCGTGTCCTCTCAATTGACGGCCTTGTCCTTGAGCCACAAGTTGCCGCACACGCCGGCGAAATGTTTGTGGTCCTCAGTGATCCTGCTATCTACGAGCACGAGAACAAACTCTCAGCTTCCTTGACAGCAACCACGGTTCCATGTGATCTTGCCTCGCTGTTTTATCGAGGAGGAAAAATTGGACCTACTAAAATTCCCTGTCCTTGCGGCCGTGGTTCTGATCCTGGCCGCCTGCGGCATGCTGCCCGTTGCGCAGAAGGAATCGTCCGGTGTCACGGCGGCACTGGACAGTATCAGCGGCAAGGATCTGCTGCGGCATATCCAGGTACTGGCGTCTGACGACTTCGAGGGACGGCTGCCTGGCACGCGCGGAGAGGAGCTTACGGTTGCATATATCTCCGATCAATTCAAAAAACTCGGTCTGCGCCCGGGCAATCCCGATGGCAGCTATGTCCAGCAGGTACCGCTGGTCGGGATGTATGGGAAGCCGCAGGCATCCGTGCAAATCGGCGGCAAGGCAATGGCGCTGAAATTTCCCGAGGATTACGTGGCTTTCGCGCCGCGCACCGGCAGCGAAATCAGCGTCAGGAATTCCGATCTTGTGTTTGTTGGTTACGGCGTGAATGCGCCGGAGTACCAGTGGGACGACTACAAAGGCATGGACCTGCGCGGCAAGACACTGGTGATGCTGATCAACGATCCGCAGATCCCCGACCCCAAGGATCCGTCCCGGCTCGATGAAAAAATGTTCAAAGGCAAGGCGATGACGTATTACGGTCGCTGGACCTACAAGTACGAAATGGCGGCCAAGCTCGGCGCCGCCGCCGCGATCATCGTCCACGAAACCGCAACCGCCATGTATCCCTACGAGGTGGTGGTGAACAGTTGGAGCCGTGAGAATTTCATGATCCAGAGCAACGGTCCAAATCCCGAGTTTCCCGACGTGGCGGCCTGGATGAGCGCGGGGCGCGCCCGGCAGATATTCGCGGCGGCAGGCCAGGATTTCGACAAGCTTAAACGCGCCGCACTGTCGCGCGATTTCAAGCCGGTGGTGCTGCCTGCCCAGGTCAGCTTCAATATCCAGAATACCGTGCGCAACGTGGTTTCACGCAACGTCGTCGCCAAAATCGAAGGCGCCGATCCCAAACTCCGGGACGAGTATGTGATCTACACCGCGCATTGGGATCACCTCGGTTTCGACCCGGCGCGACCCGGCGCAACCAAGCACGACAAGGTTTTTCACGGCGCCATCGACAACGCTTCGGGTATCGCAACCCTGTTGTCGTTTGCCAAGGCGTATGCACATCTGGAACAGCCGCCGCGGCGCAGCATCCTGTTCATCGCCACCACCGCTGAGGAACAGGGCTTGCTCGGCGCCAAGTACTATGCCGCACATCCGCTGGTTCCGCTGACGCGCACCCTCGCCGACATCAATGTTGACGGCATCAATGCCTGGGGTACTACCCGCGATGTCACCATCGTCGGCTCCGGAACTTCCACCCTGGACGGCCAGCTTGCGCGAATTGCGGCCACCCAGGGGCGGACGGTGAAACCCGATGCGCGGCCGGAGTTGGGCGGCTTTTACCGTGCCGACCAGTTCGAGTTTGCCAAGCAGGGCGTGCCGGTAATCTACGCCAAATCCGGCGAGGACTTTATCGGTAAACCCGCAGGCTATGCCGGCAAAGTCGTGGAAAACTACATCGCGCACGACTATCATAAACCCAGCGACGATGTGCGCAGCGACTGGGATTTCTCCGGTGCAGTGGAGGATACGCGCCTGTTATTTCTGCTTGGCTATACGGTCGCGCAGGGCGAAGGGTTTCCCCGCTGGGACGCTGGCGCCGAATTCAAGGCCAGGCGGGACGCGATGATGCGGGATGCGCCGCGCTGATTAGCGTTCTGCGTTACTGGTTGGCGGCACGCTTCATGGATTGAGAATCTCTCGCCGCAAATTTCTGTGAGGATACAAGGTGACAACCTTGATCGGCCTGACCTGCCTGGTTCCGGCATCGGCCCGCGCCAAGGTTGACGGAACATTCCCCACCAGACTGTGACGCCACTGCCAGGGAGGAACTGGAGCAGGCGTGGATGTTGCCCACAAACCGCGATGCCTGGCGCGCGCAGCGTTTTCGGCGAAGGCGTAGCGAGCCTTGTCTGCATACGACAGATCGCGTGATTCGCTGCGATACCACCAGGCATAACCCGCAGTGATTTGCACCAGCCCCGCGTCCTCGCTTTGGCCGCAAGCCGGGCAGGCGGATGGCGCGACCAGCACCCTGCCGATGACACGTCCGTAAGCGTCGCGCTGGTTCCATTCCACCGTCACCGCCTTGCCCAGTAATAGTGTCGACAGATGCGCGCCAGCCAGGCGACCATAAGGCTGTTTTCTCTCCGGCGCATCAATGCCGGAGAGGCGCACCTTGATCTTGCGATGTCGGCCATCGGCGACGGTGATGGTGTCGCCATCGACGACCCGCACTACTTGTCCGTGGATAGTTGCCGCCAGCGTAGCCGGGGCCACGACGCAGCAACCGAGCAGGATTCCCGCCAGCTCCCACCATCGACAACTCATGAGTACTTGCGGAAACTGCCGGTGACGACGCCGTAGATTTCCAGCGTCCCCGACCCGCCCTTGGGCCGTATCGTCGGATAGGCCGGGTTGCCGGGCTTGAGGTGGAAGCCGCGTTTGTCGTGGCCGAGATACTTGACTGTGAATTCGTTATCTACGATAGCCACCACAATGTTGCCGGCATGCGCCGGTGCGCCGCGATCCACAACGATGTGATCGCCCTCGAACAGGCCGGCGTCGATCATGGAATCGCCTTTCACTACCAGCAGTACCGTGCGGCTGGGCCTGGACACCAGGTAGGCGTCGATGGCGAGAGCGTCCAGGCCGTTGCCGTCGTTGGCCGCTTGGGGCATCCCGGCGCGTACCGTATCGACCACTGCGCGGTCGAAAAATCCTGCGCCCGGAATCCAGGCGTCGTCATCGGGGGCGCGTTGCACCAGGCCGTGACCGGCCAGGCGATCCAGCAGCTTGCGCGACGCCGCCTTGGAAGCAAAGCCCAGCAACGCAGCCAGGCGCTGGTGCGAAGGGATGCGCTGATTCTGGGCGTAGTAATCCTGCAGGCGGGCGAAATGCTCGGAGTCTTTGTTGGGTGGCGGCATGGTGGATTAAGGCCTCGGTATCCGTTCGATCACCGAACGATAGTGGCCGAACGGCTACTTGTCAAGCTGTGAAGCATGCCCCTGTTGCGGGATCGTGAGTTGTCCGGTTCTGTAGCACGACATCTCCCGTTGGTCAGTGTGTTTCGCCTGCGTACGACCAGCCTTTATCTTCGGCGATGGCCTTGAGGTGTTTGTCCCTGGTCCATAGCCGGACATCATGCATGGCGGCGGCGGCGAGCAGGTGGGTGTCGATATAGCCGATGCCACGTCCTGTCAGGCGTTGCTGCTCAATGAAGAACAGCACCTCATCTTCAGTGGCTGCGGACAGTCGCGGGAGTGATTGCAGCAGGCCGAGTACTTCCGCGCGGTTGCGCAGATTGCCGCAGGCCAGTTCGCCGATTACAAAGTTGTGGGTGCAGACGAGATCGTTCTGCAGCAAGGCCGCCAGCGCCGGACTGCCGCTGTGCAGGTGGTCGATCCAGATCGAGGTATCGACCAGGATCACCGCTTGCCTTCACGGCGGCGGGCGACAGTCTTCAATTGAGGCTCGCTGCCGCCCAGCCCGGCCAGGCGGCGGGCGCTTTCGCGCTGGATGAGTGCGCCCAGTGCTTCCTTCAGCAAGGCGCTGCGCTCCTGAACGCCAGAGAGCAACTGTGCCCGGTTGAGCAGGGTTTCATCGAGGGTGACGGTGGTGCGCATGGGGTGGCTCCGGATAGGCGATGCATCAAATATAGCATCACTTGAGTCTGATTATGGTGATATCGAATGTGTGCAGTTGGCTTGCTCGTCTGTTCAGAGTGCTGCAGCCGGGATCGAGACCAGGCGCTCGCCCAGACGGCGCGATTTCTCGTCGTTGTTGATGACCAGGCCGAGCGGGCAATCATGGTCGGCCACGAATTCGTCGAGCGCCCGCAGTGAGCGCGGAGTCACGCGCGTGCCGAGCTTTATTTCCACGGGCAGCGGACCGAACTCGCCGTCGAGGATCAAGTCCACTTCGGCGCCGCCGCGGGTGCGGAAATGAAAGGGCGCGACATGGATGCCGGCGCCGGCAAAGCCGCGCAGCAGCAGTTCGGCGACATAAGCTTCCCACGAGCGTCCGGCTTGCGGATGTGTGGCCAGGGTATCCGCGTCCGGTATTTGCAGCAGGCGGTGCAGCAGGCCGCTGTCGCGCAGCCAGCCCTTTGGGTGACGCACCAACTGCTTGTGTGGTGAACGGTCCCAGGCTGGCAGGTGGCGCCAAAGATAGGTGCCGTGGGCGATGGCGATCCAGTCGCGCACGGTCGGTTCGGAAACCCCGAGCGAACGCGCAATTTCGGCGTTATTGAGGATGCTGCCGGAAAGATGGCTCAGGAGCTGGATCAGTTGCCGGTAGCGGTCACGGTTGAGGTTGGGGAACAACGCACCGATGTCGCGCATCAGGTAGGTGTCGAGGTAATTGCGGTGCCAGAGGCGGCGGAATTCGGCATCGTTGCTGATCCATGGTTCCGGGTAGCCGCCCTGAAACCAGTGCTCGAGCACCTGGCGCAGATCGAGGCGCGGCGCGGCGGAGGCGGCGATGTCGGCGGGCGGGGCGCGGCGCGCCAGCAGTTCATAGAGCGGCGCGGCAGGCAGCCGATAGGCTTCGGTCAGTGAAAGCGGCGCCAGTTCGGCCAGCCCGATGCGCCCGGCCAGGGTTTCGGCGACGTTCTTGGCGAGTTCCGGCGAGCTGGAGCCGGAGAGCACGAAGCGGCCCTTCTGCACCCGCGCCCGGTCGATCGCCACGCGCAGCGCCGGGAACAGCGGCGGCGCCAGTTGCGCTTCGTCGATGACCACGCCGCGCGGGTGCAGGCGTAAAAACAGTTCAGGATCGGCGAGCACCTGCTGGCGGTCAGCCGCGCTTTCCATGTCGAAGCGCTGCCAGTCGCCGGGCAATGCGCCGAGCAGGGTGGTCTTGCCGCACTGGCGCACGCCGTTCACCGCCACACAGGGGAAGTGGCGCAGCAGGGTATCCATGTGGCGCTGGAGGTGTCGGGCAAACATGGTGCATATTCTAATGATGGACTTTAGAATATGCAAGTAATTACTATACCGTCAATTCCAACTGTTTCAGCGCATCCCCGGCAGCATGCCCTTCATGCCGCGCATCATTTTTGCCATGCCGCCTTTGGCGAACTGCTTCATCACTTTTTGCGTCTGCTCGAACTGGCTCAGCAGGCGGTTGACTTCCTGCACCGGCACCCCCGCACCGGCGGCGATGCGGCGTTTGCGGCTGGCCTTGAGGATCTCCGGCTTGCTGCGTTCCTGCGGGGTCATCGAGTCGATGATGCCCTCGATGCGGCGAATACTCTTGTCCTCGACCGCGCCGCCCGCCTGTTGCGCGGCCAGGGCAAATTGCGCCGGGAGTTTTTCCAGCATGGAAGAAATGCCGCCCATCTTGCGCATCTGGCCGATCTGTTCCTTGAAATCGTTGAGGTCGAAACCCTTGCCCGACTTCATTTTCTGCGCGAACGCCTGCGCCTTGTCCTGGTCGACGCCGCGTTGCGCATCTTCGACCAGGCCGAGGATGTCGCCCATGCCGAGGATGCGCGAGGCCATGCGTTCGGGGTGGAATTCTTCCAGCCCGGTCAGCTTCTCGCCGACGCCGGCGAACTTGATCGGCTTGCCGGTGACCTGACGCACCGATAGCGCCGCGCCGCCGCGCGCGTCGCCGTCCAGCTTGGTGAGGACGATGCCGGTCAGCGGCAGCGCCTCGCTGAAGGCCCTGGCGGTATTCACCGCATCCTGGCCGAGCATGGCGTCCACCACGAACAGCGTCTCGATGGGTTTGAGCAGCGCGTGCAGTTCCTGTATTTCTGCCATCATCGCTGCGTCGATGGCGAGCCGCCCGGCGGTGTCGACGAACAGCACATCGTGATAATGCTTCCTGGCGAAATCCAATGCCGCTGCGGCGATTTCCGCAGGTTTCCGGCCTGGATCGGAAGGGAAGAAGTCGATCCCCGCCTGCGCTGCGACGGCCTTCAACTGTTCGATGGCGGCAGGGCGGTAGACGTCACAGGAGACCGCCAGCACCTTCTTCTTCTGCCGCTCCTTGAGCCATTTGCCGAGCTTGGCGGTGGTGGTGGTTTTGCCGGCGCCTTGCAGGCCGGCCATCAGGATCACCGCCGGCGGTTGTGTTGCGAAACTCAGGCCGACCCCGGCGCCGCCCATCAGCTCGGTGAGCTCACGGTGTACCACGCCGACCAGCGCCTGGCCGGGGGTAAGGGAACCGATGACCTCCTGGCCAACGGCTTTTTCCTTGACGCGGGCAATAAAATCCTTGACCACCGGCAGGGCGACATCGGCTTCGAGCAGCGCCATGCGTACTTCGCGCAGCATCTCGGTGATATTGTCTTCGGTCAGGCGGGCCTGGCCGCGCAGTGTCTTGACGACCTTGGCGAGGCGTTGGGTGAGATTGTCGAGCATGGGATTAATCGAAAGAGGTAAACTACGGATATGCCTGCAATTCTACTGTATCTCCTCGCCGCCGCTTTGTATGCTGGCCTTGCCGCGCATTTCTGGCGCACCCGCTGGCGCAACGCGGCGCAAGCGCAGGCCGGCTTGCTGCCGTGGCAGCGCGTGCTGCTGCTGCTGGCGCTGGTGTTGCACGGCATCACTCTCGGCCAGGAAATCTTTGCCGGCGGGGCGATGCGCTTCGGCTTTTCAGTGGCCCTGTCGCTGATGCTGTGGCTGGCGATTGCGATGTACTGGATCGAAAGTTTCTACGCGCGCATGGAAGGCTTGCAAATGCTCGGCCTGCCGCTGGCCGCCGTGTGCGTGCTGTTGCCGGCGCTGTTTCCCAGCCAGCACCTGCTGGTCAATGCCGACTCGTTGGCGTTTCGCGTGCACTTCCTGGTGGCGATGCTGGCCTACAGCCTGTTTACTCTGGCGGCCTTGCATGCGCTACTGATGTCTCTTGCCGAGAAGCGCCTGCATCAGGGCCGTCTGTCGCCCCTGCTGGCCGGGTTGCCGCCGTTGCTGACCATGGAGGCGCTGCTGTTCCGCCTGATCCACATCGCTTTCCTGCTGCTGACGCTAACGCTGATTTCAGGCATTTTCTTTTCCGAATCCTTGTTCGGCAAGGCGCTGGAGTTCAATCATAAAACGGTATTTGCGATTCTCTCCTGGCTGATTTTCGCCGCACTGTTGATTGGCCGCCATCTGCGCGGCTGGCGCGGACGCCTGGCGCTGCGTTGGACCCTGGCCGGCTTCGCCGCGCTGTTGCTGGCTTATGTCGGCAGCCGCTTCGTGCTGGAAGTGATCCTCGGCCGGGTCGCCTGATGGACGAAATTCCGCTATCCACCCAGTTCGTCGCGCTCGCTGTTTTGCTGGTTTTCTCCGGCTTCTTTTCGATGGCCGAGACGGCCATGATGGCCACCAATCGGCATCGCCTGCGTCATCTGGCCCAGCATGGCAGCCGCGGCGCGTCCCTGGCGCTGTCCCTGCTGGCCAAGACCGACAAGCTGCTTGGCGCCATCCTGCTCGGCAATACCCTGATCAACGCCGCCGCCGCGATGCTCACCGGGCATATCGCGCTATCCGTGTTCGGTCTGGAAAAATGGACGCTGGAAGCCGGTACGCTGTTCGTTACCTTCTGCCTGCTGGTGTTCTCCGAGATCACGCCCAAGGTGATCGGCGCCACCTATCCGGACTGGCTGGCGCCGCGCATCAGTTATATCCTGGCGCCGCTGCTGCGGATTGCCTACCCGGTGATCTGGTTCATCAACCTGTTCGTCGTGGCGCTCCTCAAACTGCTGCATCTGCAACCCAAGCCGGGCCATGAGGCGCTGCGCCTGTCGCCCGAGGAATTACGCGGACTGGTGCTGGAGGCCGGCCACTTCATCCCGCGTCAGCACCAGACCATGCTGCTCAACCTGTTCGATCTTGAGCACATCAGCGTCGAGGACATCATGACGCCGCGCGGCGAGATCGAGGCAATCGACCTCAGCGCCCCTCTGGAGAACATTCGTGAGCAACTGGGCACCAGTTTTCACCGGCGCCTGCCGGTATATGAAGACGATCCGGGCAACATCGTCGGCATACTGTTGCAACGCAGATTGCTGGCCAGCGTTCTCGCCGGCGAACTGACCATGGAGGCGTTGCGCGAGAATCTGGTCGAGCCTTATTACATTCCGGCAGCCACCACGGTTTATGCGCAACTGCAATTTTTTCAGGAGAATCGCCAGCGTTTCGGCCTGGTGGTCGACGAGTACGGCGAGATTCAAGGACTGGTTACGGTGGAAGATATCATCGAGGAGATCATCGGAAAATTCACCACCAGCATGCCGGTAAGCGGTTCCGGCCTGTCCTGGCAAATGGAAGAGGGCTGTGCGAGTATCCTGGTGGATGGCGGCCGCAGCCTGCGCGAGCTGAACCGCGTCCTGCAACTGAGCTTTCCGCTGGATGGCCCAAAGACCCTGAATGGGCTGATTCTCGAGCATTTGCAGGATATTCCGGAATCCGGCGTGAGCGTGAAAATCGGCGGGGTGGCGATGGAAATTCTTCAAACACAGGATCGCCGCATCCGCACAGTGCGTATCTTCCGGCCGGCAACGCCTTGAAGCTGAGCATTTCAGCCATTCCGCGCCGCCTTTACAAATAGCTGGGGCCGAGGCATGATCAGACGTTATATTTCGCCGCCACCAGCACCCCGGAACCAACGACGGGCGCCAGCAGCAAAGGGAGAAAAGTAAAATGGCTAGCGATGCCAAGGAAACCAAAAAGACGGAAAAGGTCAAGCTGTTCAACTTCGTCTGGGAAGGCAGAGACAAGACCGGCAAACAGGTGCGTGGCGAGATTCGCGCCGGTGGAGAGGCCGTGGTGCGCACCACGCTGCGCCGTCAGGGCATCCTGGTCGGCAAGATCAAGAAGCAGAGTTTGCGGGGCGGCGGCAAGGTAACGGAAAAAGACATTACGCTGTTCACCCGCCAGCTCGCCACCATGATGAAAGCCGGCGTGCCGCTGTTGCAGGCCTTCGATATCGTCGGCAAGGGGGCCAGCAACGCCGCCGTCAGCAAACTGCTGATGGACATCAAGACCGATGTCGAAAGCGGCTCCAGCCTGACCATCGCTTTCCGCAAATATCCGCTTTACTTTGACCCCTTGTTCTGCAATCTGGTGGGGGCAGGCGAACAGGCCGGTATTCTCGATTCGCTGCTGGATCGCCTGGCGACCTACAAGGAAAAAATCCAGGCCATCAAGGGCAAGATCAAGTCGGCGCTGTTCTACCCGATCTCCATCATCGTGGTTGCCTTTATCATTACAGCGGTGATCATGATTTTCGTGATTCCGCAGTTCAAGTCGATTTTCACCAGTTTCGGCGCCGACCTGCCTACGCCGACCCTGGTCATCATCGCCATCTCGGATGCCTTTGTCTCCAACTGGTACATCATCTTCGGCGGCGCGGGCGGCGGCATTTATGCGTTTTTCTATTTCTGGAAACGCTCTCTGGCAATGCAGCAGTTCATGGATCGGCTGATGCTGAAAATGCCGGTGTTCGGCGACCTGATCCGCAAAGCCACCATCGCCCGCTGGACGCGCACCTTGTCCACCATGTTCGCCGCCGGCGTGCCGCTGGTGGAGGCGCTCGACTCGGTGGCCGGGGCGGCCGGCAACCATGTGTACCTGCTCGCCACCCGGCAGATCAAGGGCGAGGTAAGCACCGGCCAGAATCTCACCGTGTCGATGCAGAACACCAACCTGTTCCCCAGCATGGTGGTGCAGATGGTGTCCATCGGCGAGGAATCGGGACAGCTCGACGGCATGCTCGGCAAAGTGGCCGATTTCTACGAAGCGGAAGTCGACGACGCCGTGGAAGCCCTCTCCAGCCTGATGGAGCCGATGATCATGGTGGTGCTGGGGACATTGATCGGCGGCATGGTGGTAGCCATGTACCTGCCGATCTTCAAGCTCGGCGCAATCGCCGGCTGATTTTGCACACTCCCACACTCCCACACTCCGATAAACGCTGAATGACCACCGTCGACATCCTCGCCCAGCCGGTCTATCTGGCGGCTGCCTGTCTGCTGCTGGGCCTCATGGTCGGCAGTTTTCTCAATGTGGTGATTTATCGCCTGCCGCTGATGATGCAGCGCGACTGGCAGGCGCAATGCGCCGAGCTGCGGGAGGAAACGCCGCCGGTGCAGGAAAAGCTCTCACTGGCGCTGCCGCGTTCGCGTTGCCCGCAGTGCGGCCATGCTATCTCTGCCCTGGAGAACATTCCCATCCTCAGTTGGCTGATTTTGCGCGGTCGCTGCCGGGGCTGCAAAGCGTCGATCTCTGTTCGTTATCCGCTGATCGAGGCGCTCACCGGCCTGCTCTCCGCCTATGCCGGATGGCGTTTCGGCCTGACCCTGGCGACCGCCGGTGCGCTGCTGTTCGTGTGGGCCATGATCGCGCTGACTTTCATCGACTTCGATACCCAACTGCTGCCCGACGACATTACGCTGCCGCTGCTGTGGGCGGGTTTGTTGCTGAATCTGGGCGGCGGTTTCGTCGACCTGAAGAGTGCGGTGATCGGCGCCATGGCCGGTTATCTGGCCCTGTGGAGCGTGTATTGGGGCTTCAAACTGACGACCGGCAAGGAGGGCATGGGCTACGGCGATTTCAAGCTGCTGGCCGCCATTGGCGCCTGGTTCGGCTGGCAACTGCTGCCGCTGACCATCCTGTTTTCCTCCGTGGTCGGCGCCATCGTCGGCATCGGCCTGATCATCCTCACCCGCCGTGGCCGCGACATTCCGATCCCCTTCGGCCCCTATCTCGCCACTGCCGGCATCATTGCGCTGTTCTGGGGCAAACCGCTGACCCAGGCCTACCTGCTTCAGCTCTGAGACTGGAACCCCGGGTTGGGGGGGCGGATTACGATGCGTATCAACCTCCCTGACGTGCCTTTACCAGATCGACAAAGCCAGAGACATCAAGTAGCCACGTCCGCTGCGCTGCTGTGTAGGTATCGTGCAGCGGTGCGGGAATGACAAGCTGCACCTGCTCAGATTGCATTTCGGCGGTCTGATTTTGACTGATGCTGGGCTCCAGCGTAATCAGGTGCTTGGTGGGAATGCGGGTCGCTTCGTTGAGTATCTGGCGCCACCTGTCCTTGCTGGTCGTCTTTGACGCCAGCATGGTGAGCAGCGCCGAAGGAAACGATGGATCGTGGTACCGCGCAATGTCCGGAAATATGAAATCCGGCTTGAGCTTTCGCTCGGTTACGGCAGTGCGAGAATAGGTTACCCCCTGTGACTTGAAAACGGCCTCGAGGTGATTTTCCAAAGCACTCCCGGCGCGTGATTTGCGGCGCTGGAATGCACTCTGCGCGACTTTCATTACCGGATCTGGGTCAACGGTTCCATCATGAAATAGGACGCTCATCTGTTCGGAAAGTAAATGCTTTTCCAGCGTGCGAAATAAAACTTCTTCACGATCCATCCATACCAGCACTGCCGTATCGGGTGCAACAAATGCGTCAACATCCGTCAGCGTTGATCGTGCAAAGGCAGAGAATTCCAGAGTCGTCGGAAATGTTCCACCAAAGAGGCCGAGCATCTGATCAAGAAAATTCGGCGCGTCGATCTCCGGCTGGATACCGATTTGTTCGAGCACAATCCGCGCTGCAAAGCCGATACGGTCTTGCTCGGTTTCCATTTCCGATTTGACAGAAAACCCGGGATGATCGGTGTCGGTCATTCCAAATAGCCAACGAATCTGGCGCGCGATGGTGCTGTCTCGTTCCGCAATGATGACCAGCAAGCCGCCATCACGGCGTTTTGCGATGGCCAGCAAATCACCTTCACTGGCATTGTTTGATACGTTGGTCGTAGGAAAGTAAAAACGGTATTCTGCCGAGCGATGTGACTGGCCTTTGCGGCTATCGTAGAGCGTGAGGAAAGCATCCTCTGGCACAGGCTCTGCATCATCGTCGTTCAGATACAGGAAGCGCGCATCAAGTGGCGTCTTTTCACTTGGCCGCCCCATGAAATCAAGCATGTCGCGCGTAGCGTTGTATTCGTGCTGGTTTGATCGCGTCCGATCTGCCTCGACAGCGCTCAGCGTCTTGATGGCGACGCCATCAAAGTATTGCGACAGATAACCTTTCTTCATGCTCGTATCTCCAATGTGCGTAATGTACCTGCAAGCCATCGTGCAATGCGGGCAACCAAGGCCTCGGCACCGGGTTTGCGAACCGAGCACTCCCAAATTACGCAAACTCTCCATCCTAACCCTCGCAGCATCTTTACGTGGCGTCTGTCATTTTCGCGGTTGTGTTTAATCTTGGAGCGCCAGAATTCGGCGCGAGTTTTTGGCCATTTGAAGGCCGGGCAGTCATGCCCATGCCAGAAGCAGCCGTGCACAAAAATCACTGCTGAATGTTTGGGCAACAGCAAATCAGGTTTTCCTGGCAGTCGTTTGTCGTGAAGACGGAAGCGAAAGCCCAGACGATGCAGGCCTCGGCGAATCTGCAACTCCGGCGCAGTGTCTTTTGCCCGGATTCCTGCCATCATCCGGCTACGTGTCGCCGGGTCGACAACATCAACCATTCACGCAAACAATGGTGTCTGTAATGCACCGGTGCGCTCCTGCTCGGCAAGCGCCAGTACATGGGGACGCATGATGCGCGCAACTTCGCGGATTACAGGTACAGCGACGGAGTTACCAAACTGGCGATATGCCTGCGTGTCCGAAACAGGAATGTGAAAATCATCCGGGAAGCCCATCAGACGCGCGCACTCGCGTGGGGTCAGTCGGCGTGGGTTCTTGTTCTTGCCTCGGCTCACGAGAATTTCCGAGCCATCTTTGTAATAGCGAGCAGACAAAGTGCGTGCAGTTTGCTCTGGCTTTACCAAACCGAAGCCGAATCCATTGCCGGCTGCGCGGTGTTTTTCGGCATAGGCTTGCAGATAAGCCCAAAGCTTGTCTGTCAGAATATACTTGTCATGGACGACAGCCTTCGCACCATGCGTGTAAGGCGCTTGAGGCAGTTCGCTGCCATTTTCCGGATGCAAGATGCTTGACAAGACCGGGCCGGATTCCGGTAACTGTAAAGCATCCCAACTGAATCCGGTCGGCTCGCGGAAACCAACGATTAAGATACGCTCGCGATGCTGGGGAACAAAATGCCGTGCATCAATGACGCGGTAATGTACGTCATAGCCGAGCTCTTTGCGCAGGGCGTGCAAGATCACTTGAAATGTGTTGCCCTTGTCGTGCGATAAAAGGTTTTTAACGTTTTCGAGCAGGAAGGCTTTGGGTCGTTTCTTGGCAATGATTCGCGCCACATCAAAAAACAAGGTGCCTTGCGTCGTGCATTCAAACCCGTGCGGACGACCGAGCGCGTTCTTCTTGCTGACACCGGCGATACTAAATGGTTGGCAAGGAAATCCAGCGAGAAGAACATCGTGATCAGGTATATCCTTGGTTTCATATGGAACGATATCGCCGATGATCTCGTGAGCGTCGCCGAAGTTCTCGACATAGGTTTTTTGTGACCATGTATTCCATTCAGAAGTAAACACGCAGCGCCCGCCATGAGCTTGGAATCCGAGCCGGATTCCGCCGATGCCGGCAAACAGGTCGATGAAAGTGAAGTCGCCCCCACCAGGCGCAGGCCGACCGAAGTCGAGAATCTTTTGCAGGGCTGGTGCCAGATAGGGTGGTGGTGGCGTTTGCCCGGTGCGCCAGCGGGTAATTGTTTTTGGTGCCTTGCCAAGCATTTCGGCCACCTGCCCGACGTTGTAACGTGCAACGGCTTGCTCTAGGTAATAAACGGTTTCGGCGGTTTCGGCTAACATGGCAACCTCGCAGGGAATAATTGCGGACATTTTGGCCAATATTTGCCCCAGATGCAAGTAAGTTTGCGGGGTAATTACCCCGATTATGACCGCACTAGACTGCACCAAAAGGCGAGTCCCCAACGTGTGAATGATCATTCTCCCAAGCTCTTTAGGGGGAGGCTCTAAGCTATAATTCCATCTTTTGGAGGCAGTCATGCCAATTTACGCTTACCGTTGCAGCAGTTGCGGTCACGCAAACGACATATTGCAGAAAATGAGCGATGCGCAACTGACGACTTGCCCGGCGTGCAACAAGGAAACCTTCAACAAACAGCTCACCGCCCCCGGTTTTCAACTCAAAGGCAGCGGCTGGTATGCCACCGATTTCAAGGGCGGCGCGAAGCCCGCCGCCGATGCTCCCGGCGAAAGCAAAACAGAAAGCAAAGTCGAGGCGTCACCGTCCTGCCAGGGAGGGGGCGGCGCCTGTGCCTGCCACTGAGGGAACGCCCCATCCCCCGGCTTTTCGGGTGAAAAAATACTTTATCACCGGGCTGCTGATCTGGGTGCCGCTGGCGATTACCGTCTGGGTGCTGGCGCTGATTGTGCGCGCCATGGATCAGTCGTTGCTGCTGCTGCCGGTGGAGATTCGCCCGGAAACCCTGCTGGGCGTATATATCCCCGGCATGGGCGTGATCCTGACGCTGCTGGTGGTGTTTGTCACCGGGCTGGTGACCGCCAATATCATCGGCCAGCGCCTGGTGCGTTTCTGGGAAGGCGTGTTGTCGCGCATCCCGGTGGTGAAGTCGGTGTATTACAGCGTCAAGCAGGTTTCCGATACGCTCTTCTCGTCTTCCGGCGTGGCCTTCCGCAAGGCGCTGCTGGTGCAGTATCCGCGCCACGGCAGTTGGACCATCGCCTTCCTGACCGGCCAGCCCGGCGGCGATGTGCCGCTGCACCTCGAAGGGGGCGCTGCCGCTTACGTCAGCGTATATGTGCCGACCACGCCCAACCCGACTTCCGGCTTCTTCCTGATGATGCCGCGCAAGGACGTGATCGAACTGGAAATGAGTGTCGACGAGGCGCTCAAGTACATCATCTCGATGGGCGTGGTGGCCCCTCCTTTGCGCCATCCTTCGGGGAACCCGCTGGGCCGCGCCCAGAATGAATAATCCCGCTGTCTTGCAGACGGCGCTTTTTACCAAATCGGAAACAGGAAACATGCGAACCCATTATTGCGGCCAGGTTAACGCCAGCCACGTCGACCAGATCGTCACACTCTGCGGCTGGAGCCATCGCCGCCGCGATCATGGCGGCGTGATTTTCATCGACCTGCGCGACCGCGAGGGGTTGGCGCAGATCGTCTGCGACCCGGATCGCGCCGGGATGTTTGCGCGTGCCGAAGATGTGCGCAACGAGTTCGTCCTGAAAATCACCGGCAAGGTGCGCCGCCGCCCGGCAGGCACTGAGAATCCCAACCTCGCTTCAGGCGAGATCGAAATTCTTTGCCATGATCTGGAAGTGCTGAACATTGCGGTGACGCCGCCCTTCCAGCTCGACGAAGAGAATCTTTCCGAGAACGTGCGCCTCACGCATCGCGTCATCGACTTGCGCCGCCCGCAGATGCAGAACAATCTCAAGCTGCGCTACAAGACGGCGATGGCCTGCCGCCGTTTCCTCGACGCCAAGGGCTTCATCGACATCGAGACGCCGATGCTGACCAAGTCCACCCCGGAAGGCGCGCGCGACTACCTGGTGCCGTCGCGCGTGCATCCCGGCCAGTTTTTCGCCCTGCCGCAGTCGCCGCAACTGTTCAAGCAGTTGCTGATGGTGGCGGGTTTCGACCGCTACTACCAGATCGTCAAATGTTTCCGCGACGAGGATCTGCGCGCCGACCGCCAGCCGGAATTCACCCAGATCGATGTCGAAACTTCCTTCCTCGATGAGACACAGATCACCGCGCTGATGGAGGAGATGATCCACAGCCTGTTCAAGGAAGTGCTGGGCGTCGACCTGCCCAACCCCTTTCCGCGCATGACTTACGCCGAAGCCATGCGCCGTTTCGGCTCCGACAAGCCCGATCTGCGCGTGACGCTGGAGCTGACGGAGCTTACCGATGTCGTCAAGGATGTTGCTTTCAAAGTGTTCAGCGGCCCGGCCAACGCTGCCGGCGGTCGCGTGGCCGGCCTGCGCATCCCCGGCGGCGCGACATTGACGCGCGGCGAGATCGACGCCTACACCGAGTTCGCCAGGATTTATGGCGCCAAGGGGCTGGCTTACATCAAGGTCAATGACGCCAGCCAGCCGAATGAAACCGGCTTGCAGTCGCCGATCATCAAAAACCTGCACGAGACCGCGCTGAAAGCCATCATTCAACGCACCGGCGCACACAGCGGCGACCTGATTTTCTTCGGCGCTGACAAGGCTAAAGTGGTGAACGACGCCCTCGGTGCTTTGCGCACTAAAATCGGCCATGAGAAAAAACATCTCACCGGCGATGCCTGGCGGCCGCTGTGGGTGGTCGATTTTCCGATGTTCGAATACGACGATGAAAACCGCCGCTGGAGCGCCTGCCATCACCCCTTCACCAGTCCCAAGGACGGCCACGAGGAGTTGCTGGCCAGCGACCCCGGCGCCTGCCTGGCCAAGGCTTACGACCTGGCGTTGAACGGCTGGGAGCTGGGCGGCGGCTCGGTGCGTATTCACCGCGAGGAAGTTCAGAGCAAGGTATTTCGCGCGCTGGGCATCGGCGCGGAGGAGGCCCAACTGAAATTCGGTTTCCTGCTCGACGCCCTCAAGTACGGCGCGCCGCCCCACGGCGGACTGGCTTTCGGCCTCGACCGCATCGTCACCATGATGGCCGGCGCTGAATCGATCCGCGATGTTATCGCCTTCCCCAAGACCCAGCGCGCGCAATGCCTGTTGACCGACGCGCCTTCCGCCGTCGATGAAAAGCAGTTACGCGAACTGCATATCCGCCTGCGCCAGAACCCGGCAACGCAGGCCGAGGCCGCCAAGCCTTGAGCGCCTGATCGTTCCATGCGGCGCATTCTGTTGGCTGGTTGGTTGGCTTGTGCAGCACTGTCAGGTGTAGCAGAGGCGCGTGAAGTTGCACCCAACCCCGCACCAGTCATCGCCCCCATCAGCGTCGCCGGGCTGCCGCCCGAGGCGCGCGAGACGCTACGCCTGATCGAGCGCGGCGGGCCGTTTCCCTATCGCCGCGATGGGGTGGTGTTCGGCAACCGCGAGCGTCGGCTGCCTTTAAAACAGCACGGCTACTATCGGGAATATACGGTGCCGACGCCCGCCAGCCGGGACCGTGGCGCACGCCGCATCGTCGCCGGTGCGGGGCATGAGTACTTTTACAGCGACGATCACTACCGCAGTTTCCGGAGCATCCGCGAATGAGCACAGCAGAAGAGCTCCGCGACCGCTATGCAGCCTTGCTGCGCGACATCCCGCGAGCCGGCGTGTACCACATGCCCCACCTGCCGCCGGGTGGGCAGGAAGACCTCATCGCCGCCGCCGAATCCTGCGCCTATGTGGTGTTCCATGTTGATCTGGCGCGCGCCAGGGACAAGACGGATTTGCTGGCGGCCATCGGCAAGGACATGGCCTTCCCCGAGTGGTTCGGCGCCAACTGGGACGCGCTGGCCGACTGCCTGGCCGACCTTGGCTGGCGTCCGGCCGAAGGCTATCTGGTGCTGCTGGAGCATTGCGACCCGCTGCGCGCGCATGCCGAAAATGACATGGTCGCCGCGCTGCAAGCCTTCGAGGAAGCTGCCGACGTTTGGCGCGAACAGGGCGTCGCATTGTGGTGCCTGGTCGACATGCAGGCCGATGGCATCGCCTGGCTGCCGGGATTCTGATGCAAGGAAACAAGCAGCCCGTTTCGGTGCTGGTGCTGATTCATACCCCGGCATTGGGGGTACTGCTGCTGGAACGTACCGCACATCCGGGTTTCTGGCAGTCGGTCACCGGCAGCCGGGAAAATACGGAAGACCTGCTCGAGACAGCGCGCCGCGAAACGCTTGAGGAAACCGGCATCGCCGCCGCGCCGGCGGATTTCATCGACTGGCGCTTATCCAACCGCTACGAAATTTTCCCGGAATGGCGCCACCGCTACCCCGCCGGCGTCAGCCACAATCTCGAACATGTTTTTAGCCTGTGCGTCGCGCCGGATACTCCCGTCGCCATCGCGCCGCGCGAACATAGGCAATATCTCTGGCTGCCCTGGCGCGAGGCGGCGGACAAGGTTTTTTCGTGGAGCAACCGCGATGCGATCCTGATGCTGCCTCTGTCTCAGGACGGCGCCGCTGACACCTGTTGAGCCTCGATCAGTTGTCTGAGGCAGGCCGGACAGTAGCAGCCGACTGTCGGCAGGATGGTAACCAGCGGCGGCAAGCCGGCGCACCAGCAGGGCTGCCCTGCGGCATTCATACCGCAGCCAAAGCCTGCGCCACAGCGCGGACAGGTTTTTTGCGTTTCCAATAATCCTCCCGTATCGACGGCTGCCGGCATCGTGAAACGCAGCACTTGAAATTCGCCGGGACTACCCCTATCTGGATGGTGACGGTATCTACCGCCACAGTTCATCACAATTCGCCACAATCGCAAACCACATTCAACCATAGGAGCACATCATGAACAATCTGCTTCGTTATGACCCTTTCGAGGATTTCTTCCGCGGCTACCTGGTGCGGCCGATGGAAATTGGTACGCAAACAGAAGCGCCGGCCATCAAGGTTGATGTCGAGGAAGACGGCAATAACTACATGGTGCAGGCGGAATTGCCGGGCGTCCGGAAGGACGACATCCACGTCAATATCGACGGCGGGGTAATTTCCATCAGCGCCGAGCGCAAGCAGGAAAAAGAAGTCAAGCAGGAAGGGCGGGTGCTGCGCAGCGAACGTTACTACGGGAAGGTGTCGCGCAGCTTCCAGCTCGGCCAGGAAATCGACGAGGACAAATCCAGCGCCAGGTTCAACGACGGCGTGCTGGAGCTGACACTGCCGAAAAAGGCCGCTGCTGCTGCCAAGCGCTTGTCGATTCAATAAGCCAGACTGGGGTGGAATGGCGCCGCTTCTTTCGTGCGAAAGAGGCGGCGTCGCTTCGGCCAGAGTCAGAGCATCTGCCGAACCTTGGTCAGAAACACCTCCGGAATTTCGGCAAAAGGCGCATGACCGCAAGGCAGGACGAAAAGTTTTGCAGCGGGCATGCGCTGTTGCGCGACCCTGCCGTCTTTATCGGCGGGAATCACGGGATCGTGCTTGCCAAAGAATAATAATGTGGGTGCCGTTATGTTGCGTGCGGATAGCCGCAGATCGTTGTCAGGCTGGGCAAAGCTGCGCCACATGGCGCGGTTCAGCGCGATCAGATCAGGGGCGGCTTGCGGCCCGGCGGCACGCTGCAACATGGCCTGGGTGGTGGGCGTGCGGTGCTTGAGATATCGCCGGGCAAAACGGTAGGGTGAAAACGAAAAACGGCTGCCCTGGAACCGGCAAAAACTGCGGGTGAGGAAATTATGCGGCGTGAACCCGCCCGGAGACACCAGCGCCAGACCTTGCACCAGTTCGGGGGACTCAATGGCTAAACGCGCAGCCGCATAGCCGCCCACGGAATTTCCCATGAAGAAGGCTGGTGGCAACGCCAAGGCTGCAAGAAACTCACGCAGAATTTTGTAAAACAGTGAAACACTCGCAGACTCGGGATGCTGTAGCAGGGCCGATAGCCCATAACCCGGCCAATCCAGCGCCAGTACCCGATGATTTTGCGACAGCGCAGGGATCACCGCCTCGAAATCCAGGCTGTCGCCGGGAACCGCGTGCAGCAGGACAAGCGGGGAACCCTGCCCGTGTTCAGAATAATGGACCGGCCCGGTCGATAAATTCGCAAATGGCATGGTTCGGATTCCTAGAGACGGATATCTTTTGTGCGTGCATTGAATCACCCGTTAATCAGGCCGACAATAACAAATGTTATCCTGACTCCGGGCCGTCGATTATTACCCATGCATGAGCCGACAATGACTGCATCGAATCTCCGCCGGACCCTTGACCGCGTCAACCCGCTGACGCACGAGGCCTTGGCGGCTATTGAGGCGCTGGTATCGCGCCGCTTGGTGAACGCGGGACAGCACCTGCTCCAGGCGGGCGAGCCGGCAGTCAATATATTTTTTGTGGAGCAGGGATTGCTGCGCGAATATTATCTGGATAGCGCAGGGCGGGAGTCGACTCGGCGGGTCTGCAAAGAAGGCGAGTTCTCCGGGTCGTTGGCCGATCTGCTGGCTGGCGGCGCTGCGGTCGTGTCGATCGAGGTTCTTGAGGCTGGCGAAGTCCTCGCAATCGACTGGGCCAGTGTGGACGCGCTGGCCGAGCAGCATCCGTCACTGATGAAATTCCTGCGCCGCTCGGCGGAAGCCCTGTATCTGCGTAAAACACGCCGCGAGTTCGAGATGCTGACACTCTCCGCCGCGCAACGCTACCGCAAATTTGCTCAGGAAGCCCCGGGTGTGGATGCGCGCTTGCCACGGCATATCGTCGCCTCCTATCTGGGCATTACCCCGGTGCATCTGAGCCGAATTTGCGCTGCCGAAAGATCAGCGAAATTGCCACCAGGGAAAGAAAGAAAAACGTAAAGCGCGTCAATACCAGGGGGATGGCGATTGCCGGCGGCGTCAGGTAGATCAACAGGCCGACCGGCAACTGCACCCAGCGAAACGCGAAGCACAATGCTTTTTCCAGCAGCGTTTGATTAGGCATGGCAAAGCCGAGGAGGAACAGGCCCAGGTAGCTGACATGGAACTTGACCAGGGATTCCCAGGCTTGCAGCTTTATTTGTGCCAGGCTGATTTCCATGCCTTGCAGAGCGGTGGAAATCAGGGTGAGGAAGTGCATATTTTCGAGCATGTCCAGCAGGCCCGACAGCGCCAGCAAACTCAAGGCCGCAAGCAACAGCACCCGCGATCCTGCGCGTTTCCATAGCGAAGCGCCAAGCACCAGGAACATCGAGGAATACAGCACGATAAACAAGTTGTCCAGCCCCACAGCGAGTCGCAGGATAGGCGGATTTTTCAGCAGGATGGCCACGTATTCCTGCGGCGTGTGGATGTATTGCAGCGGATCCTGACCAACGCCGGTGAACAGGAATATGCCGAACATTGCCAGGACAATGACGGCTGCGGCAAGCGCAAGCCGGCTGGTCAGCAGCGGCAGATCAGGTTGAGCGAAGGTATTGGAGAGCGAATTGGATGGCGGATTCATATTCAAGGGTCCTTGTGTTTGCGGGAACAGAGGTTTGTGTGCGCGGTACCATTGCATCACTTGCCGAGCCAGACTGCATTAACAATTGTTGACCGCTCCGGCGCAAGGCGCCAAATCCTCTCTTTTTCA
Source organism: Betaproteobacteria bacterium (assembly GCA_016194935.1). Taxonomy (GTDB): domain Bacteria; phylum Pseudomonadota; class Gammaproteobacteria; order Burkholderiales; family Rhodocyclaceae; genus JACRAR01. The sequence continues at coordinate 58,188 of JACQAO010000014.1, read as the reverse complement.
TTCGGCCTCATGGCAGTAGAATCCGGGCTTTACGTACCCAAGCGCTCAAGCACCCAAGCACCCAAGCACTCAACGTCCGCGTACTCCATCCACACATGACCGAAAAACTTCCTCCGCATCTCAAGGCTGGCGTGCTGGCCGAGGCGCTGCCCTATATTCAGCGTTTCCATGACCGCACCATCGTCATCAAGTATGGCGGCAACGCCATGACCGATGACAATCTCAAGCAGTGTTTCGCGCGCGACGTGGTGTTGTTGAAGCTGGTCGGTATGAATCCGGTGGTGGTGCATGGCGGCGGGCCGCAGATCGACGATCAGTTGCGGCGCCTCGGCAAGAAGGGCGAGTTCATCCAGGGCATGCGTGTGACAGACCGGGAAACCATGGACGTGGTGGAGATGGTGCTGGGCGGCCAGGTGAACAAGGAGATCGTCAGCCTCATCAACCAGCACGGCGGCAAGGCGGTCGGCTTGACCGGCAAGGACGGCAACCTGATCCGCGCCAGAAAACTGTTGATGGCAAGCAAGGACACTCCAGGCGACCTGATCGACATCGGCCAGGTCGGCGAGATTGTTTCCATCGATCCGTCGTTGATCGCGCTGCTCGACTCGGGCGACTTTATCCCGGTGATCGCGCCGATTGGCGTCGGGGCCGGGGGCGAGACCTATAATATCAATGCCGATGTGGTGGCGGGCAAGATCGCCGAAATTCTCAAAGCCGAGAAACTGGTGCTGCTGACCAATACGCCCGGCGTGCTCGACAAGGACGGCAAATTACTCACCGGCATCACCCCAAAAAAAATCGACGCCATGCTGGCCGACGGCACGCTCTCCGGCGGCATGTTGCCAAAGATTGCTTCGGCACTGGACGCGGCGCGCAGCGGCGTGAAAAGCGTGCACATCATTGATGGCCGCGTTGAACACGCCTTGCTGCTGGAAATCCTCACCGACCAGGGCGTCGGCACGCTCATCAAAAGCAAGTGAGCATGCATGGCCGCGTCTGGTTGTTCGACCTGGACAACACGCTGCATAACGCCTCGCCGCACATCTTTCCGCACATCAGCCGCAGCATGACGGCTTATGTGGCCGAGACGCTGGGGGTTTCCGCCGAGGAAGCGAATCGGGTGCGCGCCGATTACTGGCTGCGCTACGGAGCTACCTTGACCGGCATGATGCGCTGCCACGACACCGATCCGCATGACTTCCTCCGGCAAACTCACCAGTTTCCGCAACTCGAACGCCTGGTGATCTTCGAGCGCGGACTGAAAGCCATGCTGCGCCGTCTGCCTGGCCGCAAGCTGGTTTTTTCCAACGCGCCGCAACACTATGTCGAGGCGGTGCTGGAAATTCTGGGCGTGCGGCAACTGTTCGACGCGGTGCACACCATCGAGTCGTTGCGCTTTCGACCCAAGCCGGAAATGCAGGGGTTCCTCCATCTGCTAAAGCGCGAGCACCTGGCGCCGGTCAACTGCATCATGGTCGAGGACAGTCCGGAAAATCTCAAAACCGCCAAGACCCTTGGCATGAAGACGGTTCTGGTGGGCGGCGACCGCAGCAAGCGGGCGCCCACTTGGGTCGACCTGCGGTTACAATCCGTGCTGGAATTACCGCGTCGGCTCGGGCGGTTTAAGTGAGGAGATCATATGGCCAGCAAACCGGGCGAACGCAAATTGCAAATCCTGCAAGTCATCGCCGAGATGTTGCAGGAACCGTCAGGCGAAAAAATCACCACCGCCGCCCTGGCGAAAAAACTCGACGTCTCCGAAGCAGCCCTCTACCGCCACTTCGCCAGCAAGGCGCAGATGTTCGAGGGTTTGATCGAGTTCATTGAAGCGGGTCTGTTTTCGGTGATCAACAAAATCTCCGCCGAGGAAGACGCCGGCATTAAACAGGCGCAGATGATGGTCGCGTTGCTGCTCGGTTTTGCGCAGAAGAACCGCGGCTTGACGCGGGTGCTGATCGGCGACGCCCTGGTCAATGAAAACGAGCGTCTGCAAGCGCGCATCAATCAATTGCTGGATCGCGTCGAAGCCTCGCTGAAACAATCGCTCAGAATGGCGGCGACGCAGGGGGCGTTTTCCGCCGAGCACGACATCGCCGCCCATGCTAATTTGTTGCGTTGTTACGCGCTGGGGCGCTGGCATCAGTTCGTCAAAAGCGGCTTCAAGGACGACCCGCTGGCCCAATGGCCGCAGCAGTGGCCGCTGCTGGCGCAGTGAACATTTATCCGCGCTGGAGAACTTCCGCCGCCTCGATGGCGAAGTAGGTCAGTATCCCATCTGCGCCGGCGCGCTTGAATGCCAGCAGCGATTCCATCATGGTCGCTTCGCCATCGAGCCAGCCGTTCTGTGCGGCGGCTTTGAGCATCGCGTATTCGCCGCTGACCTGATAGGCGTAAGTCGGCACGCCGAACTTGTCCTTCACCCGGCGCACAATATCCAGGTAGGGCATGCCCGGCTTGATCATCACCATGTCGGCGCCTTCCTCGATGTCGAGCGCCACCTCGCGCAAGGCTTCGTCGGAATTGGCCGGGTCCATCTGGTAAGTATATTTGTTGCCCTTGCCGAGATTGCCTGCCGAGCCGACGGCGTCGCGGAACGGGCCGTAGAAGCTCGATGCGTATTTCGCCGAATAGGCCAGGATGCGTGTGTAAATTTGCTGGTGGGCGTCGAGCTCGGCGCGGATGCGGGCGATGCGGCCATCCATCATGTCCGAAGGCGCCACCACATCGGCCCCGGCCTGGGACTGGCACAGCGCCTGTTTAGCCAGCGCCTCAAGAGTCTCGTCGTTGAGCACATAGCCGCGCGGATCATCCGAATCGATCAGGCCGTCCTGGCCGTGACTGGTATAGGGATCAAGCGCCACATCGCAAATAATGCCGAGTTCAGGAAACTCCCGCTTCAAGGCTGCGACCACGCGCGGCGCCAGGCCGTCCGGGTTCCAGGCCTCTTCGGCGCCCGGTGTTTTGAGTTTCGCGCCGATCACCGGAAACAGCGCCAGCGCCGGAATACCCAGCTTGAGCATGCGCTCCGCCACCGGCAGCAGGCGATCCAGACTCATACGTTCAACGCCGGGCATCGAAGCGACCGGCTCGACGCGCTGCTTGCCATCGAGTACGAACACCGGATAAATCAGATCGTCCGGAGTCAGCACATGCTCGCGCATCATGCGGCGGGAAAAATCATCCCGGCGCATCCGCCGCATCCGCGTTGAAGGAAATAATTCTTTATTTATCATAGCCTTGACTCAAAAAATAAAAATGTTGGAACTATTTTCAAAGATAATTATCTCAAGTGCAGATGGTATTGCACTATCTCCCGCTTCACCTCCCTGAGCGGGTGCCGCGATTCCGAGTTTACGCGAATTAAGGCAATTGGCCCCCGGTCCCCTCCCCTTTGACCGGGGGCTTTTTTTTGCTCAGATTCCCTCAGATTCCTTCACCCACTTCCGCCGCAGGCGCCTCCGCCAGCCACGCGCCGACCATCTGCTCAGCCTCTTCGATGCCGGTTTTTTTCAGGCTGGAAAACAACTGCGCCGTGATCTGCCCGCCGTAGGCAGCAATGGCTGCGCGTACTGTGCGCAAGGTCAGTGTGGCTTCCTGGCGTGACAACTTGTCGGATTTGGTGAGCAGGATATGGATCGGATTTCCGGTCGGAAGGAACCAGTGGATCATCTGGATATCCAATTCGGTCAGCGGGCGGCGCGCGTCCATGATGAGCACCAGGCCGATCAGGTTTTCGCGCCGTGTCAGGTAATGTTCCAGTAGTCCCTGCCATTGCTTGCGGACGGCCTCCGGCACGGCCGCATAGCCATAGCCGGGCAGATCGACCATGCTGGCGCCGCTGGGTAAACGGAAAAAATTGATGAGTTGGGTGCGGCCGGGCGTCTTGCTGACAAAGGCCAGCCGGGTGTGTCCCGCCAGGGTATTGATGGCGCTGGATTTGCCGGCGTTGGAGCGTCCGGCAAAAGCAATCTCCGGGGTCAGCGCCGAAGCCGCCGGCAAATTGACCGGCGTGGCGACCGAGGTCTCGAAAACGGCGTGGCGAAACAGCGTGGGCGGCATGGGGCATGCAGGATAGAGATAAGTTGATATAGAATATCAGGTTTAAGCAATCCCAAGCTTCGAGGAGTGTCACGATGAATCGTTTTCTGTTGTTGCTTGCTGGCCTGTTCAGCGCAACCGTCGCAATGTCCACATTTGCCGCCGACCACGCAGCAGCGCCGCCCAAAGCCGATCCGGCCAAGGGCCAGCAGATCGCGGCGACAGTTTGCGCCGCCTGCCACAATGCCGACGGCAACAGCACCATCTCCGCCAATCCCAAGCTGGCCGGGCAACATGCCGAATACCTGCTCAAGCAAATGGAAAATTTCAAGGCCGAGGGCGGCAAGCCCCCGCTGCGCACGAATGCCGTGATGAACGCCATGATCGGCGCGTATAGCGTGGAGCAAATGCGCGATATCGCCGCTTATTTCTCCGAGCAGACGCAAAAAGGGGAAATGGCCAAGAATCGTGACACCATCGAATATGGTCAGAGACTCTATCGCGCTGGCGACCAGACCAAGGGCCTGCCCGCCTGCGCCAGTTGCCACGGGCCGACCGGCGCGGGGATTCCCGTGCTGTTCCCGCGCATCGGCGGACAATTTTCAGAATATATCGAAGCGCAGTTGAGGAATTTCCGCGCCGGTGATCGTGCTAACGATCCGAACAAGATGATGCGTATGGTGGCGATCAAAATGACCGACGCCGAAATCAAGGCAGTATCTGACTATGTCGCGGGCCTGAGATAAACCGCCTACAGCCCGGCTGACAGGGCGGCATGGCGGCCATCATTATTCCCGCGTAAGGTTTCGCGCAGCGTTGCGACTAATCAACAAACCTCACAAGGATATAAAGGAGCCACCATGCTGATTCGTTCTTCCAGCGATATCGTCCCATCCGAAATCACTCCGCGCGGCGTGTTCGAGCGCCGCCGCGAATTTCTCAAGACCGCCTCCGGTGCGGCTCTGGGCGTAGCGTTGCAACCGTTATCAGCGGCCATCGCCGGCGAAAAATTAGCCGCTGCGGTAAAGAGTCCTTACAGCACGCTGGAAACCCCAACGCCCTACAAAGACGTTACCGGCTACAACAATTTCTACGAGTTCGGCACCGACAAGACCGACCCCGCGCAGAACGCCCACACCCTCAAAACGCGACCGTGGACGGTCAGCATCGAAGGCATGGTGAAACACCCCAGGACCTATGCCATCGACGACCTGATCAAGCTGTTTCCGCTGGAAGAACGCATCTATCGGATGCGCTGTGTGGAAGGCTGGAGTATGGTGATCCCCTGGCTCGGCCTGCCGCTGGCGAGTCTGCTGAAACAGGCGGAACCGCTGGGCAGCGCCAAATACGTCGAGTTCATTTCCGCCGCCGACCCCAAAACCATGCCCGGCGTGAGTCGCCGCCTGCTTGACTGGCCCTATGTGGAAGGGTTGCGGCTGGACGAAGCGCTGAACCCCCTGACGCTGCTGGCGGCGGGCTTGTACGGCGAGGTGCTGCCGAATCAGAATGGCGCGCCGCTGCGCCTGGTAACACCGTGGAAATACGGTTTCAAGGGCGCCAAATCCCTCGTCAAAATCCGCCTTGTCGACAGCGAGCCGCGCACTGCCTGGATGAAAGCGGCGCCGAGCGAATACGGTTTTTATTCCAACGTCAATCCGGCGGTAGATCATCCGCGCTGGAGCCAGGCCACGGAACGGCGTATTGGCGAGTTTTTCAAGCGCAAGACGCTGCCGTTCAACGGCTACGGGGATCAGGTCGCGCAGATGTATGCCGGCATGGACCTGAAAAAATTCTTCTGACAGGCGGCGCTCCCATGTTCAATCCCAGCGCCCGGCAATTGTCCGTGCTTAAAGTGATCACGTTTGCGCTCTGCCTCGCGCCGCTGGCCCGGCTGGTTTGGGGCGCGTTGGACGACACGCTGGGCGCCAATCCGATCGAGTTCATCACCCGTTCGCTGGGTACCTGGGCGCTCAACTTTCTGCTGATCACGCTGACGGTATCGCCGCTGCGCAAACTGAGCGGCTGGAACTGGCTGCTGCGGTTGCGGCGCATGCTGGGATTGTTTGCTTTTTTCTATGTCGTCCTGCACCTCACCACCTACCTCTGGCTCGATCAGTTCTTCGACTTGCAGGCCATCGCCAAGGACATTCTCAAGCGTCCCTTCATCACCGTCGGCATGTCGGCTTTTGTGTTGCTGATACCGCTTGCCCTTACCTCGAACAACGCCATGATTAAACGCCTCGGCGGCAAGCGCTGGCAGAAACTGCATCGCGCAGTATATGCAATCGGAATACTGGGGGTGCTGCATTACTGGTGGATGGTCAAGCTCGACACCACGCTGCCGCAGGTGTACGCCGTCTTGCTGGCGCTACTGCTGGGCATCCGCGCCATATGGCGCGAGCAGGAACGGCGCAGGCAACTGGCGGGAAACAGCAGTCTGCCGTCGAAACCGCACGGCAAGAACATTCCGATCACCGCCAAGCAATGACCCTAGCCGGTGCGCGCTGCTTTAGCGCGCGGCCGTAGTCGTGTTGGGCGCCGGTCCAGGCCGGTTGCGGATCGAGCCACTCCAACAAGAGAATTTAGTGCCGCATTAACAGCTTCGTTGCTGGGAAAAATTTTAGATAGCTCGGGCGTAAGCAGAACCAGATTACTGCCCTTTTTGAACTCCGCATAGTGTTTTCCACGCACACCTTTGCCGAGATCATCGCGCAGATATTCGGCACGTATTTCCTCAACCTTCTTCATATATTTTCCTTTCATGTTTTGTAGCAAGACGCGCACTGATTATCCTGAAAACCGTAATTCAAGCCACAGAGATCACAGAGGACACAGAGATATTGCGGGTTCCATGGACTTTCCAGGTGCACCTGATGGGTGAAGTGATCATTGATGGCTGTTTCTTGTTTTTCTCTGTGAACTCTGTGTTCTCTGTGGCTAACTGTTTTTACTAAGGTTATTCCGTATTTCCCACTCTGGGTGATCAAAAATCACCATGCTCGCGCCGCAGACGCGCCTTTTGCCGGGCGCGGGCGGCGCGTTTGTCGGTGCGCTGGTGCGTGCCGCCTTTGCGCAGCAAGGGGCTGGCGGCTAAGGGGTTGCGCGGTTTCAGCCGTGTTTGCAGCGTTTGTTTCGCCCGTTTCATTTGCGCAGGGTCTCGAAGCGGATGATGGCGCGGCCATCTTCGGTCATGCGCGGTGCGGCGATGATGGAGGGCTGTGTCTTCCAGGCATGCCCATAAACGATCTCGAAGCTGGCCGGCACACGTTGCTGCCGATATTGCGCCGCATAGGTTTTGAACACGCGCCGCCAATCCCGCCAGGGCAAGTGTCCCAATAGTGCGTTGCTGACACCCAGATGGCGCTGGTCGGTCAACAGGCCGCGCGGGCTGGCGTAAGTCAGTGTCAGCATTTCCATATCCATCACCGGATCGGCAAAGCCCGCCGCCAGCAGCATGTCGCCGATGTCGTGCATGTCGTGGAAGCGCCGCAGCGGCAGGGCGTCTTCGGCGATACCGGCGGCGCGGCAGGCGGCGCGTAATTCCTTGAGAGTATCCGGGCCGAGCATGGCGAACATCAGCAGTCCGCCCACTTCCAGGGTGCGCTGCAATTCGCGCAGGGCGGGCAGGGGATCACTCAGCCAGTGCAGCATCAGGTTGGACCAGATCAGGCCAAGGCTGCCCGGGGCCAGCGGCAAGGCGCGCACATCGGCATTTACCAGGCGTGCCGCACGCCGCGTGATGCGCCACAGCAGAGGGGTGCGCGCCTGCGTGGCGTACAGCATCGGTCTTGCAAAATCAATCGCCAGCGGCAGCGCCTTGGGGTAGCGCCGCTGTAATTCGCGGATGCCGTCGCCGGTGGCGCAGCCGATGTCGGCGATGCGGGCCGGGGCGATTTTCACGTAGTCGAGGCGCTCCGCCATGCGTGTGCCAGTTTCTCGCGCCAGCACTGCCGCCGCATCATAACCCTCGGCGGCGCGACTGAAATCCTGCTGCATGAAATTCCCTAAATTGCCTTGAGGGCAAGGCGCGAGAACAACTGCTCGTCCCGTCCGATCACCGGATTGTCCGCAGTCAGCAGCTTGTCGCCGTAAAAAATCGAGTTGGCGCCGGCCAGGAAACACAAGGCCTGCAATTCGTCCGACATTTCCTGACGACCTGCAGAAAGCCGCAGCATGCTGGCCGGCATGAGGATGCGGGCAGTGGCGATGGTGCGGACAAACTCGAAAGGATCGAGCGGCGGCGCATCAGCCAGCGGCGTGCCAGGCATTGGTACCAGATTGTTGATCGGTACCGATTCGGGCGGCGGATTGAGGTTGGCCAGCTCGGCCAGCAGCGCCGCACGGGCATGGCGACTTTCGCCCATGCCGACGATGCCGCCGCAGCAGACGTTGATGCCGGCGGCGCGCACTTTCTTCAGCGTGTCGTGGCGATCCGCCTGGCTATGCGTGGAAATCACCTGACCGTAGAACTCCGGCGCGGTGTCGAGATTGTGGTTGTAGTAATCGAGGCCGGCAGTCTTGAGTTGCTCGGCCTGACCGTCTTGCAGCATGCCCAGGGTCACGCAGGTTTCCAGGCCGAGCGTCTTGACCGCAGTCACCATCTCCACGACGCGATCCAGATCCTTCTGCTTCGGCCCGCGCCAGGCGGCGCCCATGCAGAAGCGGGTCGCGCCATTGAGCTTGGCGGCCTGCGCCGCGTCGATGACTTCTTCCAGCGACAGCAGCGCTTCGCGCACCAAACCGCTCTGATGGTGCGCTGATTGCGAGCAGTAGCCGCAATCCTCGGGGCAGCCGCCGGTCTTGATCGACAGCAGGGTCGAGCGTTGCACTGCATTGGCGTCGAAATGCCGACGATGCACTTGCTGCGCAAGATACAGCAGGTCGTTGAAGGGCAGATTGAACAGGGCTTCGATCTCGGCGACGGACCGGATGCGCGGGGCGGGCAGTGTTGCAGCTTGTCTGGCGGACTGCGTGGAAGAATTGACGATGGTGGCCGGCATGGGATGGATTGCTTGGGTAAAATCGGAGGACGAATCATGTTTCATGGAGCGGCGCTTGTCAATTTCATTGGCTACACGACTGTTGCCGCAGGACTGTTTTCTGTGCGCTGCCGCTGCGGGCAATGACCTGCTGTGCCAGGCTTGCGCCGATGAGCTGCCGCGCATGCCGGCGCTTTGCTGCCCCTTCTGCGCCCTGCCAACCCCCCAGGGCGAGACTTGCGGCGCTTGCCTCAAGCAAGCGCCGCACTTCGATGCGACCCTGGGTTGTTTCAACTATCTCTTTCCCGTCGACCGCCTGGTGCAGGCGCTCAAATACCAGCACCGCCTGGTGATCGGCGATTTCTTTGCCAAGGCCATGCTGGCGGTATTGGAAACATCGGAAACATCGGAAACATCGTCGCCGCCGCTACGCGCCGACATGCTGATGGCGCTGCCGCTGTCCGCGCAGCGTCTGCGTCAGCGCGGTTTTAATCAGGCGCTGGAAATTGCCCGGCCGTTGGCCAGGCAACTCGGTTTGCCGCTACAGATCCATGGCTATGCACGCAGCATAGACACCGCGCCGCAAACCAGCCTGCCCTGGAAGGAGCGCCACAAGAATATCCGTGGCGCTTTCGAATGCGCTCTGGATTTGACGGGGAAGTCGGTGGTCGTGATCGACGACGTCATGACCACCGGCGCGACGCTCAACGAATTTGCCCGGACACTCAAAGCGCATGGCGCAGTGCGGGTGGTTAACTGGGTGGCGGCACGCGCGCTGAAGCACTGATTTTCAGCGCAGCTTCCTGTCGATCACCGCCGCCATTTCCGGCGTCAAGCCGTTCGAGCCTTTGGCGTGCTGGAAAGCGTCGTGCGCCTCGGCGGCGCGGCCCTCGGCTTCGTAAGCCAGCCCCAGCCCCAGCCACCAGCGGCCTTCGTTGGGCTTGATTTGCAAAGCAGCCTGGTAATGCTGGGCAGCTTCACGCGGTTTCTGCAAGCGCTGCAGCAACACGCCGGCGAAGCCCTGGTAGTCGGCGTTCTTCTCGGCATAAGGCAGGTATTTCTGCAAAGTTTCCCAGGCTTCCGGAGCATTGTTGCGCTCTACCTGAATCCGCGCCAGCGCCATTGCCCAGGCGATTTGCGCAGGCATCAGCTCCAGCCCTTCCTTCAGCAGCGATTGCACTTCATCCCATTGCTTCTGCTCCGCCAGCAAGCTTAACAAGGTCTGGCGCGCCGCCAGATGACGCGGATCTTCCTGGAGAGCGGCCTTGAGTTGCAGGACGGCTTCGCTGGGACGCCCCTGGCGGAAACTTGTGACGCCCTTGCGATATTCCGCTTCGGCGCGATCCTGGGCGTTGGCCAGGACCGGCTGCTTCTCGATCTTGACGGGTGCGCTGTTACGCGCCGGTTTGGCTATTGCCGCAGATGGCCTGGCGGGTGCTGCCGCCGCCACGGTTGCCGCCGGGGCCGCAGCAGCGGCGGGGGCGGCAGCTTGCGGCGCGGCAGGAACATTCGGCAGGGAACTGTCAATCTTGAGGCTGCTACTGCTACGGTTATCGTCGACTTGACGCGGCGTTTGCTCGCTGACGGCGGGCGCAGCCGGTTGCACCGAAGGGGCGGGTTCGTTCGACGCATCCGCAGCCGTTGCTTCAGGCAAGGCTGGCAGCGGCAGCATCTGCTCCGGCGGCGGAAGCTGCAGAACGACCGTGGCGGGCGGCGGCGCGGGCGTTGCCACCGGCGCCGGCGCCGGCAGCAGATTGGCCGGCAGCAGTTTGTAATCAACCAACACGGGTAGCCAGTAGGCCGAGGTTTGCAGACCGGCGACCGCTATGATTGTCAGGCCGATCAGCAGCCACACGCCGCGACCGATACGCGGCGGAATTTTTTCTTCAGGCAACGGGCGCACTTCATTGGGCAACACCGTCTGTCCAGCCGAGGCGTGCCTTGCATCCAGATCGCGCAACATCTTGTTGATCAAACTCATCGCATCGCCTCAACCAAAAAACCACCGGACACCCAGTTTGACGCCTTCGGTATCGCGCGCCGCCGCAGTGACGTGGCTTCTTCCCACGCTGACTTTCCCCTCGCCGTAAGCGGCCAGCAGGGCTTTGTGCGCCAGGATATTCACCAGCCGCGGAATGCCTTTGGAATATTTGTAAAGGCGGATCAGCGCCGCCCGGGAAAACAGCGGGCTGCCCCGGTAACCGGCCACCCGCAGGCGGTGGGTCAGGTAGTGCCCCAGCTCGTCGCGGCGCAGGCCGTGCATGCGATGATGGAAGGCGATGCGTTGCAGTAATTGGCGCACCGAAGGGTCGGCCAGTTTCAAGTCCAGTTCCGGCTGGCCGAACAACACCAGGTGCAGCAGCTTGCGTTTCTCGGTTTCAAGATTCGACAGCAGGCGCAGCGCTTCGAGACTTTCCAGCGGGGCGGTTTGCGCCTCATCCACACAAAACACCACGGTCTTGCCCTGGTCGGCCAGATCGAGCAGGCGCTGATTGATGTGCTTGATGAGTTGAAACTGCTGCTCACCGGGATCGAGTTTCAGCCCTAATTCATCAGCGACGGCCAGCAGCAGGGGCAGGGGCGCCAATGCCGGGTTGGGCAGGTAAGCGCTGAAATATTCCTCGCCCAGCGTCGCCAGGAAACGGCGGCACAGCATGGTCTTGCCGGTTCCCACTTCGCCGGTGATCTTGATGAAACCCTCGCCGCTGCCGAGTGCAATCAGCAAGGTGTTCAACGCCTCCTGGTGCGAGGCGGCGGAATAGGCATAGCCGGTGTCCGGGGTGATCCCGAAGGGCTGTTCCACCAGGCCGAAATGGGCAAGATACATTGGCGTCCCGTTACTTGTTACTTGGTTTGCGGAAACATGGGCTTGCGCGCATCCAGCGCCTGGAAGCGGTTCTGCGTTTCCTGCAGGTCGTCCTGCCAGGCTTTGTCGCTGCCGATGATGGTGGGTTTCAGGAGGATCACCATTTCACTCTTGTTGTAGCCCTTGCTGCGCTGGCCGAACAAACCGCCGATGACCGGCACATCGCCCAGCCCCGGCAATTGCGAGCGCGACTGCCCCTGTGATTGACGCATCAAGCCGCCGATGGCGACGATATTGCCGTCCTGCACCCGCACGATACTGTCGGTTTCATTGATGCTGCTGGCCGCCAGCGGCAACTTGAAGGTGCCGCCGTTGGCGCCGAGGTCGACCACTTTCTGTTTTTCCGCAACGTCGCTCACGGCGGGATGGACATGCAGGATGATGTTGCCCTCGTCGTCGATTTGCGGCGTCACGTCCAGCGAGATGCCGGAAAAATAAGGTTGCAGCGTCAGCGTCGGGGCGACTGCGGCGATCGTGGGCGTGGCGGCGGAACCGCCGCTGACATTGGTGATGAACATCTCGTCGGTGCCGACTTTGAGCAGCGCCTTCTGGTTATTCAAAGTGGCGATGCGCGGACTGGACAGCACCGCAACATCACCCTGGGTTTCCAGGAAGGACAGCACGGAGGCAAAATTCGCGGTCTGGAAAGCCAGCCCGATGAAGCCGTTGCCCATGGAGGTTACGGAGTTGATGGCGCCGGGGGAAGTCTGAAAAGAGGCATTCGCCGTATTGAGATTCGCATTGCCGCCCAGTGTCGTTCCCGGCGCCAGCACGCCGGCTGCGGTGCTGACGTTATTGAACGTCTTGAACGCCGACCAGTTGATGCCGGACTGGGCGGAGTTGCCCAAGGTGACCTCGATGATTTTCGCCTCGATCATCACCTGGCGTTCAACCACCAGTTGCGTGGCCTTGAGATAATTTTCCACGTTGCGCATCTCAGCCGGAAAGGCGCGCACCACCACGACTCCAGACATCGGGTTGATGATGACCTGGCGGCCGTCGGCAGTGCCGACAATGGCGGTCAGGGCGGTGGTCAGGTCGCGCCAGAAATCTGCGTCGGAACTGGTGCTGACACGACTGGTGTCGTTATTCCGCACGGCGGCATTGTTGGCGTTACCCGGTTGCTGCGCACCGGCGGCGGGGGCGGCGGCGGATGTGCCGGTGTTGGCCGCCGCGTTGGACGGCCCGGCTGAAATCGAACTCGAGGTTACCCGCAAGTCGCTGCTGCCCTGCCGCCGGCCAGCCAGGTAGTTGATCTGGAAGACGCGCGAATGGAGCGTATTGGACTGTATGAAAATGCGCGTACCCTGGACTTTGTATTCGTAGCCGTAGAGGTCGCGGATGGTGTCGAGCGCCTCCTTGATATTCACGTCCTTGAGGTTGACGGTGATGGCGCCGGACAGCTCCGGCGGCAGCAGCATGCTGTAGCGGGTGCCGTTCACCAGGGCCATGAACACCTGGGCGGCAGGGGCGTTGACCACCGAAAGATCGAAGCGCGGATCGGCATTTACGCTCTTCGGCATTTCAATCTGCAGCGGCGGCATCAGCGCCTGGTCGATGACCTCGTTGCGCGTTTTGCGTTCGGTAGCCGCGCGCCCCAGTTCATCGTGGATGCGATCCATGGTGCTTGCGGATTTCTGCGGCGATGAGCTGCAGGCGGCCAGCAGCAGGATGACCGTCATCAGGCTAACCAGGGTCACGGGATTCAGTTCGCGGGTTTGAGTCATGATTTCATCATCGCTTTAGCCTCAATAAGCCTCGCCTCATTGCGCCTGATACTGTGGCGGAGGCGGCGGCATTTTTTCCGCAGCACGCTTGCCGCCGTGTTTGGTAATGGCTTGAGGAGCGGCTGGCTTGGGGGTCGCCGAAGTTTTTTCGATGCCCGGCGTCATCCGCAATACCTCCCTGCCGGACGGCCCTTGCAGCACAGCCTCCGACTCATTGAGCTTGACCAGGGTGGCGTCGCCCACTTTTTCACCCAGCTTGACCTGGACGCCGTTGATCACCGCCATCGGCTTCTGGCCTTCGCGCAGGATTACCGTTTGCAAACCGCTGTTGACCGGGGCTGCCGCCGTCCCCGCAGGGCCGGTGGGTGCAGGCTCAACCTGCGCTGGCGGGCGCGTTGGATCGGGCAGCGCCGCGTCGCTCCCGGCATAGCCGGCACTGGCCGCGCCGGCCATCGCCAGGGCCGGCAGCAGGCGCAGCAAGGATTTCAAACCACCAGCCATAATTTATCCAGGCTCAAAGTGTACACCGTCAGCGTCATCACGTTACGAGGGTACTGTTCGGTGGCAAGGCTGAGACGATTCCACATGATGTGCTGCGGCATGTGTTCAATCTCCGCCAGATACGCCAGCAAATCATTATATCTGCCGGCAATGCGTATCTCGACGCCGTGTTTGTAGACGTTCGTGGCGGCTGCCGCAGCCGCAGCCGCAGCCGGTTTGGTTTCGGGGGCTTTTTCGCCTTTGCGGGGCGCCTCCGGCGGGGCCGCAGCAGTCTCGGGCCGCTCAATCAAGGTCGTCGGCGGCAAGGTGCGCAGCGCCAGCAGCTCAAGATTGGGGTTCTTCGACAACAGCGATTCGAGGAAAGCCTGCATCTTCTCCGGCGGCACCATGCTGTTTTCCAGGCCGCGCAATTTGGTGTCGAGCGCCGCCAGCTCGGCGCGCCCCTGCTGCAAGGCGGCGCGGTTGATGGCATCCGGGTCTTTGAGCTTGGCCTGGACTGCCGCCAGTTGTGTCCTGGTGGAGGACAACTCGTCCGTCATCTGGGTGATGCGCTTGTTCAGCGCAGCCTGCCGCACCAACTGCGGTTCAATCAACAGGGTATAGCCGAGGAAGGCGCCGCCAAACAGCAGCGCCAGCGTCACCATGAGGCGCTCACGGCGCGCCAGCGCATCGAAGCGTGCCGCCAGCTCCTGCCACTTGCGTTTCATGGTTTACTCTCCGGGGGTGTTGCACCCTCAGACCCGGCCAGGTCGGCGGGCGTTCCCGTAGTTTGGCTGCCAGGCTTCAACACAAATTCCACATAAGGGGGTTGAGATGCGGTGCGGGCAGTGGCCGCATTCTTCTGGCTTTGTCCTTCATCGGGACGTTTGATCGTCAAGGCCGAAAAACTCCGGCCCTGAAAGACTTTTTCACTGTTCAGGCGATGGATGTATTCCGGCAGCGCGGACGGATCCAGCATGCGTCCGCGAATCTCCATGTCGCCACCGCCAGCGCCGATGGTGAAGCCGGTGAGCCACAAGCCTTGCGGCGTCTGGCGCGCAAAGCCGCGCAGATATTCGGAAAATCCGCTGATATTGCCCACCGTGCCGGCTTCCAGAATCTTCATGACTTCCTCGCGGCCTTTGAGCATCGCACGCGCATTGGCCAGGTCGGCGACCAGCTTGGGGTCAGGCTTGCCCTCGGCGGCGGCCTTGGTCAGCGTCACCAGTTGATCCTGGGCGGACTTCAGTGTGCCGGCTTGCTGATCGGCAATAGCCAGCAGGTGATTGGCCTTGCTCCTGGTCAGCACTGCACCGCTGGCGATGCCTGTCAGCAGCAGGCAGGCAACGATGGCGACCGGCGCGGCCGTGAGCCAGTCGCGGACTTTGCGGAAGGCCGGGTTGAGAAGATTGATCTGCCGGCTCATGCTGGCCGCTTCAATCGCGCAACGCCGCGCCCAGCGCCTTCAGGCACTGGCTCTGGCGGGTTGGCTGGGTGAGTTCGGGAATCGAATTGAAATCCAGCACCTCGGCCAGGTCCAGTTCGGCCACCGGCAGGGTCAGGTAGTTACGCAGGTAATCCACAAAACCCGGCACGCCCGGCAGCGGTGACACCAGCAAGCGGGTGATGCTGATGTGGCCGTTGAGCCGGTCGAAATTATCCAGCGAGCGCTGGGTCTCCAGTGCGATACGCTCGAACAGTTGCTCGCGCCGCTCCCCTTCGGCCTGCTCCAGTTGCAACAGCGGAATTTCAGTATGCCGCGCGGCGTAAAGTTCGCCGCGAAAAGTGAAGGTCATCATCAACCCGGATTCGTCGCAGGCCAGCATCGCCAGGCCGCGATTTTCCTCCTCGAATAGAACCGAGATATTGCGTTGCGCCAGCTCCGGGATGTCGATTGCCAGCAGCGGCGCTTTGGCTTCTTCGAACAACGCGGCGCGCTGCGCCAGCAATGCGTTGTTGGCCGCGACCACGAAGGTTTGTTTCGCCCGTCCCGGCGCTACGGAATCGTTGGGAATTTCCAGCACGTCGAGAGTCGCCGCCTCGACCGGATAGTTGAGCATTTCCTTGATGCGCCAGCGCAGCGCTTCCTTGATCTCTTCGGCAGGCACTTCGGGCGGCTCCACTTGCAACAACTGGTATTCGCCTACCCGCAGCAGATGGCTGCAACGATAGCGGGTCAGCTTCAGCTCCTTGCGCAGACGGCGCAGCGCGCCGAGGTCACTGCCGCTGTCACCCTGGCTGCGCTGGTAGGAGTTCAGCAGCAGCACTTCCGGTTTTCTGCCCGCATGCCGGACGATATGCGCGAAATCCATCCTGTCCGGAGCGAACGCCACCGACATCCATCCGTCATTTAATTTAGGGCGTAACAAGGGGCGCAATAAGGGCATCATCGAATTGACCAAAGTGGCCTGATGATAACCCGCTGATTCCGCGCCTTTTCACGCAATAACCGGCGATTTACCCCTTAATTCGGGGACTGGCGCCAGGGTAATCCCTGTTTCAACAGCCAGCCGGCGAATACACGCAGATCGTCGAGGCTATGCGCCAGGATATTCCGGACAATATCGAGGTCCATCTCACGATAGTTATGCACCGCGACATTGCGGAAGCCGACCATGGCTTCAAGATGCTGACTCAGCCCGGCCTCCAGCAGGCCGGCACGCACCAGCAGAGTAAAGCCTTCGCGGCTTTCGACCGGAATTCCCAGCCGGTGCAGCCGCACCAGATGCATCGCTGCATCAATGGATGTCTCGCAGGCGCGCTGCAAGTTGAGCAGGATCGAATCCTGGCGAGTGAAGTTGGTCGCCAGTTCGGCCTCGTGGCCGCGATACTCCTCGTCGAGCCGGCGCAGGCAGCGCTCGATAATGGCTGCCTTGCCGAGCAGCACCTCATCCATAGATGCTCCCCCGGCGCCACACATCTTCCAGTATCCCCTTACGCTCCTCGTTGAGACGCGCGTAATCCGCCAGGGTGCGGGCAGCGTATTCGTCGGCGGCGCCGATGTTCGCTGCAAACAGCCGGCAGCCGTCGGCGACGATCTGGACGCGCAGCGTGACGGGCAGTTGCCGCAAGTCATTGAGGTCGACGTCGCGGCCTGTTAAACGCATCAACTCGACTCTGAGCCGAGAGAGTTCATCGAACCCAAGCCGCCGGTCGGTCAGCACGGCCAGATCGATATCGCTGTCGGCCCGCTGGTAGGCGCCACCGGCGCTGCCATATCGATATGCCACTCGCAGATCAGGTAAACCGGCCTGCAGAGCGGCAATGATCGCGGCATCAATGGGGAGAGATTGTGGGACGATGCTGGACATGGCCATGTTCGGGAAAGTGTGCGGCGGACTATGAACCACGACCGCTGCCGGGTCAAGGCCAGCGGCAGCATAAATAAACGAGCCGCATTTGTAACTTCTTCCAGCGCTGCTCAGTATTTCTCGCGCAGGTAGATGAAGGGGTTTTTTGCCGTGCCGAAAGTCACGCGGGCGCTGGGGTCACGCGTAAAACCGGTGTTGCACCAGTTACCGCGCAGCCAGGGCAGGTTGGCGCCGGTGGTTGCTTGGGGGTAACTTGCGCCGATGCAATTGGTATCTGCTCCGGTAGCGCCCAGGTTGAGCGCTATGTCGGCGCTGCCGATGGCGGTTGGTGATGGCTTGGCAAATACCAGCGTGCCAACCCCGCCGCTCAGCACCAGGTTGCCTGTCGGCCGGTGAGTGTTGTTAAAGTTGGCGTTGCTCAACGCCGGCCCCAGCCAGTTGCCGATGGCGATATTTGCCGGTGCGATGGTGGTGCAGCTATCTGCGGTGTTAACCACAAACTGCGTGGGCGCGGCTTGCAGGAACATCGCCCGCACCGGCACGCGAATATTGAGCAATTCCGAGCTGAAGGCGTTGTCCAGCTTGAGGATGCCGTATCGCATGCGCAGTGGGCTGCCGGCTAACCTCCTGTGGGTAAAGACGGTGCCACCGGGGACGCTGGGGTTCATGTCGGCGCCGGCGACTATGGGTACAGTAGATACATCGGAATCATTCACTGTGAGTCCGATATCGAGTGATTCAAATGGACCATCGGGCCCCGCCGCCAGACGGTTAAAGGTCAGATTGACGCTGGGGAGAAGGAACCGGCCACTGTCTACCCCGCTACCCCAGGCGCTGCCCGAGGGGAGGGTGATGCGTGCCGAAAGATCGGTGCCATTATCGGCATTTTCGGCGGCAAAGGCGGGGATACCAGGAGCATAAGCCCCGGTGTAATTTTGCGTTCGGCCATCAGCGAAATTTCTGGCTTCGACTACGTTGGTTGTGGAGAGTGTGAATGGCTGATCCATGTAGGTGAAATTGCCTCCTGGACAGGCATTGGTGATGTTGCTCATCACGGTAAAATGGTCTGGCACAAATCGACCAAAGGAGCCGGGGAGGGTTGAACCGAACTGACAGGAATACTTGCCGTTGCCATCCAGGACATTATTGAAGCCGCTGGTGCACTCGCCCTTGTCAGCATCCACCTTTGCAAAGGTGTAATCGTAAATTGCGGGCTGACCATAGTCCGGTTTCAAAGGGTCGGGTTGGCCAAAGTAGATATTTCCGACCTCGGAATATTTGAATCCGTTGGATGTAGACACCCCTGCCACTGCGGCCTGGATAGCTGGATTTGTCAAGACTCCAGGGTTGGCTTGCGCGCTGTATATCAAGCCGGAATTGAGTGCTGGGGTACCTGTGTAGCCAGGGGTTGTGGTTGCGCCATAGACAGCGGTGGCAGTCAGCGAAAATGGATCTGTACCCGCCCGAAAGACAGGCGTGCCGGAGCTGCCAGACTGGGTGGCGCTGCTCGTGAGAGTAAAGGAGGCGGGACGGATTGCGAAGTTGTCGTTCGAGCATGACAGCACCGGCCCGGGTGTCGTCATGCGAACGCGAACGTTGGGCGCGGCGTTGTTGTAGGTAAAAGTGACTGTCTGCCGGGGGGTAGCTCCGCTGAGCGTGAATGTTGTTGGCGAGATCGTACTGGGCGGCGTCGTGGTAGCCAGGGACAGAGGCGGGTAGGTGCCACAAGTACCGCTGCTGGCGTCTACGAGTTCCACTAAAGATACATTTTGATTGCCCCCACCCGTGCGTACAGCGTCAAGGGTGAACGTAGTCCCCGCCAGTTTGGTGAAAATCGGTGTGCCGGCTACAGAGGTAGGGCTGGTCTCGACCGCATCCACCGTGCAGGCGCTGAACACCAGAGTGCAAGTTTGCGTTGCGCCATTGAAGCACTGGGTGGCGTTGGGCGTCGTTGGCGAGGTGGCGGTTCCACCCAGGGTCTGGGTGTTGGCGGTGGTGTTGGTCAGTGTCATCACGACTGAACCACCGGAAAATGTCACTGGCTCAGCCGGCGCCCAGGTACGCCCCCCGCCTGCGTTCGGAGTCAGATCGACCGTTACATTACCCATGTAAAGCGATGAGCAGGCGGCATCGGCGCAAGCCTTCACCGTGATCGTAGCAGGGCTGTTGGTGCAGGCCGAGCCGCCATGTTCGATTTTAATATGGTGGAGCGTGGGCGTAGCCAGCCCTTGTACCGTGCAGACGCTCAGGTTGTCGATTTCGTGGACATTGGTGAAGTCGCCCGTGGAGCCGGTAAATGACAGGTCGAAGTTGGTGGGTACCGGGTTCTGGCTGTTGCCGGGGTTGCTGACATCCAATGGTGTGCAGCCGGTTGTTACGCCCGGCGGGCAGCCGATCAGCGTGGTGTAGGCTGTTCCGCCACCGGTGGTGTCGCGTTCGACAGAAGTCCAGGCATGGATGCCATCCGAGTGATCGACCACGATACGATAGCGATGGGGGGTCGCCGACACCGCGTCGACGGCAGGGCTGAGCGTGCCGGTACCCTGCAAAAACCGATATCCGGACAAGCCGGTGCCGGAACCGCGCACCGCTACCGAATTCACAACTTGCCCTGTGCCGCCATTACGCCCCTCGGTCGGATTTGAATAGTTGCCGAATTCGTCCAGGCCGATGCCCAGCCAGCCGCCGGCGAAACCCGGACAGCCGCCCGGGACGGTGCAATCCGAGCCGGGGTTGCTTTTCTGTGCATAGCCAAGTGAGCCGCCGAAAGCGCCTGCCTGGGGCGCTACTGCTGCGTTGGAGAGAATCACGCCGATGCCGTCGGCATGGGTGCCGCCGTAGGCAAAGTAATCGAAAGTTACGGTGACTTTGTTGCTCGCTGCCGGGATCAATCGCTGTAATGTGGCCCAGGTCGCGTCGCTAACTGTAGCGTTGGTCAGCCTCAAGCGATTGCCAAAAATAACCGGATTGCCAAACGCGCCTGACTTGCTGCCCACCGACCAGTTGGGGCCTGGCGAGGCTCCATCAACCCCGGTAAATGAATCAGTAAAGCAATTGTTGGTGGAGACTTCGCCAACGGCAAACTCGCCGAGAGCAGTGATGCTGGTGGCCTGGGTGGAATAGGCGTTCTTGATGCCGACGGTCTGTGTCGACCAGATTCCCGAAGACTTGAGGGCGACGACGAAATTTCCGGTATTGGCGCCGCTATCCACCTCGGTCGGGATAACGCATGCTCCGGTATTGGCGCAAAACTGCAAGGTTGCGGAATAACTGGTGAAGGCGACGGTCCCCGCTGTCAGCGTCCAGTAGTGATTGGCGCTTTTGGTAGCGTCAATGCCGGAGGCCGATGCCAGCGTATCGGGGTGATCGTTTGCATCAACGCGACCGGATAGCGTGCCGGTGCCGGTAACAGCCATGGTTAAGGTGATGGGCGCGTAGCCTATGCTGTCGCCGACATGATAGGTGCAGGTACTGCTGCCCGCAGGAAAGGTCAGTTTCAGGTTGCCAATGACATAGCCGCTGCTGCGGGTGAGACTGCCGTTTCCGCTGTTGGCTGTGCAGTTGCCCGCCAGGGCCAGGGTGTTCGTGCCGGTGGTCAGATTGTTCGCTCCCAGCGCCAGCGTGCCGTTCAGGGTCGTGGTCACCGCGCTGCCGCCCAGATTGATGCCGTTGCTGTTATTGACAGTGAGGTTATTGAGCGCCGTGACGCTGCCGGGCAGCGTCACGGCGGCGGCGCTGCCGCCAAAAGTGATATTGGAAGCAGCCGTCGTTGTCAGGTTGGTGGCGGCGCCCGCGCCCGCAATTGCCGGGCCATTGAGTGTCAGCGTATTCGCGCCTACCGATAATGTTCCGCTGGTCAGGGTCAAAGCGCCGTCGACCGTGGTATTGCCGCCTAGGGGATTAGCGCCGCCGCCTGCGAGCGTCAAGTGGTGATAGGTGGTTCCATTGATGGTCTGGGCTGAACCGTTGTAGTTGACTGTATTAGGCGCAGCGCTGGCGGTCAGGGTGGTGATCGCAGAGGTTCCGCCGAGGGTCAACGCGGCGCCAGTGCCGTTGGTCAAACCGCCACTGCCTGCAAGGGCTGTGGCAGCGGTCAGGGTCCCATTGTTGGTGAGAGTTACGCCGGTTACGGTGATTCTTGGAATGGCGATGGCATTGGTTCCGCCGATTGTCTGGCTGTTGGTGTCAAAGGTATATATCCCCGTGCCGGCAGTGAAGGTCGCGCCGTTGTGGACGAGACCGCCGCGCAAGGTGATTGCCGAGTTGCTCGCATTGGTCCAGGTTCCGCCGGGCTGTATGGTCACCAATCCGGTATAGATTTTTGTTCCGGTCGCTGAGGAATGACCGTGTGTTCCGCTGATCGAGGTGGCGCCGGTTACTGTCAGGTTAAAGCCGGCGGCGGTGAAAACGGTTCCGGCGCCGATGTCGAGATTGCCGCCGATGGTCAGGCCAATCGCCGTGGTGGCGGTAGCGGTACCACTCAGGGTCAGGTTGCCGTTGATTGCCGAGACATTATTAAGGATTTTATTGCCGCTGCCGCCGAGCCCGAGATGATGGTAGGCCGTTGGCTTGACGGTCTGCGCAGCGCCGGTGTAGTTCACGGTGTTGCCGACTGCGTTGGCGGTAAGCGTGGTGATGGTGGAAGCGCCGCCGATGTTCAGGGTTGTCGTGTTGGTCAGGCCGCCGGTGCCGGCCAGGGCCGTCGCAACGGTCAGCGTGCCGGTGTTGGTGAGGGTTACGCCGGTTACGGTTACCCTTGGGATGCTGAGCGGGCTGCTTCCTCCTATGGCCTGGGCGTTGGTGTTGAAAGTGTATATCCCGGTACCCGCAGTGAACGTCGCGCCGTCATGCGTTAAGCCGTTATGCAAAATGATGGCGGCATTATTGGAGTTGTTCCAGACCCCGCCGGGATTAATGGTCACCGCGCCATTAAAAGTTTTTGCGCCGGTGGCCGAGGTGATATTGAAGGTGCTGCTGATCGAGGTCGGGCCGGTTACAGTCAAAGCGAAAGCGCCGATGCTGAGTGTGCCGCTGCTCACCGTCAGTGTGCCGCCGATGGTGGTGGCGCCGAGAAAATTTGCCGTTGTTCCCGTGGTCTTGTTGATGGTGATGTTGTTGTAAGTGGCGTAAGCGCCGATGTTTTGCCCGGCGCCGCCAGTGAAAATCACCGTGCCTGTTCCTCCTGCCGCCATGGTGGTGGGGGTGAAGTTGCCGCTGACCGTGACGGTGCTGGCGTTGGGCGTAAAAGCACCTGGGCTGAAGCTTCCGCCTACGATCACGTTGCTCGCGCCGCTGGAAATAAATCTTGACTGGGCGGCGGTGCCGCCGCTGGTGACAGCGCCGGTAACATTGACTGTGCCGGTACTCACGGTCATTTGACTGATCCGGGTGGCTGCCCCGCCGCCGTTGATGAGAATGCTGCCGGCATTGAGTGTGCCGCTGCCCACGGCGAAGGTGGAGGTGCGGCCATTCACTGTGGGCGCCGCCATGCTGACAGCGCCGCTCACACTGAGAGTGACGCCGCTGGAGAGCGTGACGCCATTGGTCGCACCGGAAGGGGCGGTGACGGAAATGCTGGTCGCGGCGGAATTGACATCCACCGTTACAGTATGGGCGGCAGCGATGGTCACGGTATCGCCAGCCACCGGACCGCCCGCCACATTGCAAGGCGCCGCCCAGGTCGCAGCGGCGCTCCAGTTGCCGCTCGCCGCCGAAGTACAGGCGGCGGCAAAAACCGGTTGGGAAAAGATGCCGGCCAGCAGTGCCGCCACAGCCAGCAGAATAGCGCGCCGCGTTAGCTTCATGGCCTCACCTTCATTCCAGATTCTCCGCCATCTGCCGCAGCCGGCGAAACTCTTGCGCGCCGTCGCTGATCATCGCAGCGTAGATTTTGGCAATCTCGCCAGGCAGATATTCATGCGTAATGCGGTTACGCAGATCGCGCAGGGCTATCCAGTGCGCGGCGCCGGAAATAAGCCTGATTTTTTCCGCCCGCAGCAAGAGGTTGCGGAAGGTGTCGGATGGCGCTGCTTCGCGCAGTTGTTGCCGTGCGGCAATCAGCGAGACTTCCATTTTCAGGCGATTCTGACTTTGTTGATGCGGGCGAGAAAATCGCTCTGCTCCGGCGAGAGCCGCGCGGGGTCGAATACCACGACATCGATCTTCTCCTCGCAACGGGAAAAGAAACGTGTGCTGATGATGTGCGAAGTTTCAAAGGCCGGCTGATCGGTGAGTGTCAGGATATCGATGTCGCCGCCTCGAAGTGACGGCTCGGTACGGGAACCGAACAACCACACTTCTCCCGGGACATCGCGCAAGGCTTCCGTCAGCGCCGCAGCTTCTTCGGTGTCCAGACGGACTGACGCGTTGAACTCTGGCGCGACCCGCTTGGCGGCGCCGGTACTCTGCAGATCGGCTTTCATCACAAAATCCTCTCTGTTGGCATGATAAAACTGCATAGCGCAATGTTGCCTGTGGTGTTCATGTCATCCACGCCAGTCAATTATAGAACGAGCTTGCCCGTCTCAAAGCGCCACTTCCAGGCGGCGTTCGACATAGAGATTGCTGGGGTTGGTGGTATTGGGGCAGGCGCCTGCACTGGGCTGATTGCAGGCGGTGGCGGTGAGGGTGTAGACGGCGGGGGAATTCAAGGGATTATTGGCAGGCGCGTCGTCAACAGGGGTACGGACACAGGTGACGGTGACGGTGAACCCCGACAGTGTGGCGGCAGTCAATGAAAATGACGTTGAGCCGGCAGGGCAGGCGCGGGTATTGGGGTTGGTAGAGGCATTGCCAAAATTGTATGCAGGCGTCGCCTGGACTTGATATACCCCCCATTCGATCCCCGCCCGCGCCGCTTGATAGGCGCGCGCACCCTGCACGTCGAGAGCGGAACCGATCTGCTGGTTGGTCGATACATTGAGGATGAATGCCCCCAGCGCCGCCAGGATCACCAGCAGGAAGATTGCGGCAACGATGCTGAAACCTGCGACACGGCGGCGATTCATGGCGAATTATCCACGTGGATCTGATAGAACATGCTGACCTTATCCTGGCTGGCGGGGTCGGTCAGGGTCAGGTTGATGGAAATGATGCCGTTGCGCTGCTGGGCATTCTGCGTGTAGTTAACCACGCAGGTGGCGTTGGCTGCCAGCAAGGCGGGTGTTGCGGCGGGTGGTGTCGGCTGCAAGCCGATAAAGCCGTATGCAGAGTAGCGGTTAAAGTTACCTGCTGTCGGCCCTGACGGGCAGGCATAGGTGACCGCCTGGGTGGCGAACGGCACGACCTGGAAACGGCTGCCGGGCGAAGGCAGGGGCGGGGTTTGCGCAGCAAATGGATTGGCGGCCAGGGTGACGGTGTTGCTGGAGACACTGGAGACTTGTGCAATATTGCAGCCGCCCGCCCGGCAAAGGGCGGTGGCCGTATCGTAGTTGTAGGCATTGGCCGGGTTGTACCCCACCCCAAGATTGAAGACCACGATGTAATCTCCGGCAGCCAGCGCAGGATTGCTCGGCATCGGCCCGAGCACGTTAAAAATATTGGTTGCCGTGTTGGTGAAACTCAGGGGAGACCCTCCACTGGAGCCGTCCGAGGCATCGCGGTAGCGCCCGCCGGCGCTGGTGCTGATGAACTCAATGTAGTTGACGTTGCTTACCGTAGTTACGCGCAGGCTGTTCGGCAGCGCCAGGCGCACGTCGCGCGCCAGGCGGCGCAAGGCGGTATCTGCGGCGTCGGTCAGTTCGGCATGCCTGACACTGTTCACATAACCTTCCACCGGCTTGGCGATAAACACCGCCACCATTCCGGCGAGGACGCCGGTGATGACGATCACCATGACCATTTCGATCAGGGTGAACCCGCGTGTGGCGGTTCGGCTCAAGTGGCGGCTCATGGCGTGAAATTGGGCGAATGACGGGTGCGGTAGCCTTCCAGCGTCAGGCTGTCTGCGCCCAGGCTGGGGCAGGACGTAGCATGGCAAACGGTGACGGCGATGCGCAGAACCTCACTGCTTGCCAGCAGCGATCCGGTCACGCCGAAGTTTGTGTCGTTGGCGATGGTGATCTTGGCGCTATAGCCGTTCGGCGCAGCAGATATCCCCGCGATGTCTGGGATAGGGCTGCCTAGATCGCACGCAACAATGCCAGGACCGCAGCCGTTGTAGTCATTCACATTGTTGAAGGGCGTCGCGGCGCTGGTACGCGCCTCGCCCACCTCCGGGCCGAGAGCCTCGACCGTCGTGGCGCAGTTGATCGTACTGCCCGTCAGTGTGGCCCCCGTCGCCGTGGCGGCATTGGCGTCGGTCGGGTCGCAATAGGTGAATGGCATCAGCTCCACTTCTTCGATCAGTCCTTCGGCAATTGCCAGCATCTGCTTGCGGATCAGCGGATCGGCGCTGCTGCCCGCGGTCAGGTTGAGCACCGAAAGAATGCCGACGACGCCGACGCTGACAATGACGATGAACATCACCAGCTCGATCAGCGTGAAGCCGCGTGGCTTGCGGCACAGGCGACGAGCGCGGTTAATGGACATAGCCGCTCTCCGCCTCGACGGTCACGGTATGCGCCGACGCACCCGTTACCGTGTAGCAATAGCCAGGCGTGCAGTTGCTGGTGCCGGACGGGCGCCCCAGGGGACTGAAGATGATCGCGCTTGTCGGGGCGCCGAGCGTGATGTTGTTCGGCGCGCAGATTTTGTTGCCGACGGTGGCGCTGCCACAATACTTGCTGTCAGGGGAGGGCAACAACAGGCGATTGGGCGACGAATCCGGACAGATGACAGTCGCCGGCGTCAACGGGTCTGGATCGCGGACATCCACTGTCAGTACCAGGCCATTGCCGCTGACTGTGACGCAGGTGTAGCGCCGCTCCGCCACCGCCGCCTTGCGGGCGAACTCGATGGTCGCCTTGACCTTGTCACGGTAGCCGATCTCGTCGAAACCGGAGAACAGATCGAATCTCGGCAGCACAAAGACCGCCAGGATGCCGACGAGTATCATCGTTACGACCAGCTCGATGAGGGTGAAGCCGCGCTGCGCTTCGGGCGCTTCGGCGCGTGCGCGATTAAGCCGCTTGACCGGATAGCACAGCCTGTCCATAATGAATTCCAGAATGATTCATCAATAATATCCGATTGGGCCGCCGACAGGGCGGCGATGGCCAGATTCGAAGCGGGGGAACCATGCCGTATTACTACGACTATGTTTTTGACCAATTGCTGGTTCCGGCCTTGATCCTGTTTTTCTTCATTGGCGGCGTTTTTTCTGTCGTGATCGGTGTGGGCTTGATTGTCAGCAGTGAAAAAGTGTTCCGGCTGTTCGGCCTGATGAACTACAGCGTGTCAACGCGCCGCGTCATGCGCCCGATGGCGGTGCAGCGCGATAGCGGAAACTTCGTCTGGAAACACCGGCGCATGGCCGGCGCGATTTTTGTGGCGGGCGCCGCCTATGCCGTCTATGGACTGATCGCCAGGGTGGACGGCGCTGCGGTTGTTTCCCTGATCAACCTGAAATTTCCGCCGCAGTTCGTGCTTTGGCTGGTGCAGAGCGTGAGGATATTCCTGATCGCCGGCTGTATTATTTCGATCACGGTCGGCCTCCTGCTGGCGTTCTTTCCGGACGCGATGCGAGCCATAGAACTGCGCTCATCCCTTTGGCATTCAACCCGCAAGATTGCGCCTGATGCGGACAAAATGAATTTTGCCCTCGACAATTGGGTTGCAACCTCCCCGCGCCTGGCCGGCTGGATCATCCTGTTTCCCGCCCTGGGCATGGTGGGTTATTTCGGCAGTCTGTTGCTCGGGCGGATATAAGAGCCGACGCACGGCCCAGGCTTGCCGCAGCTAACGGCTAAGCACTAATCCAATCCGGCGGTCGACTTCCTCGCTTAAATACCCTGTGTTGCGCACGATGCGCAAATACCGGATTGCGTCGGCTGGGCTGAAGTAGGACGAAAAGGCGGAGTGGCTAGCCAGCCATTCAGCTACCGCTGCAATCACCCACTGCTGAAGGTTCTTGCCTCTATCGATGCTTTCAAAGGGGCCTGCAGGCGAGAGGAATGCTTCGTTCCCCATGTCGATTGTCTCCCGCCGTAGCAGTTTCAATATTTGCGCATATACCGTATGCGCGTTGTCCTGATGGCCATAATCAAACAGTAACCTGGCCAAGCTTAGCCGGGCGGGGAGGGACGAAGATGTCGTGATGAGCGCCTGCATTCCAGCCAATGCCTGTTTCAGGGCGCATAAGCGTTCCTTGCCCGTCAGATCTTGACGCAACGAGGACCGATGAAGATGCAGAATTTTCTCGTAGGTCAGCGCAAGATCGCCGCTTTCGGCGATATCATCGTCTACGAGCAATCCACGTTCCGCCAGTAGCGATGCTCTTGCGCGACTGCAGAAAAACAGATTTAACAGGAACGGATCTATCGGCTCTTCGACGCTGAATGGAATTAATACCATCGGCCCCCGAACGAGGCGGTAGGGATTAAAACCGATAGCCCGGAACTCTTCTGTCATGGTTGTATTGATTTCCACCCCATGCTTGAATTCCGCCATCACCAAAGGCGCATCACTCATCAGCAGTTGCCTTGCGCCGCGCACCACCAGTGGCTCCTGGCCTTCGGCGTCTATTTTTATGAAATCAATGCCGTCCCATGAAAACTCTTCACGGCAATGATCCAGGGTCGTCACTGGCACATGGACTACTTGTTCTGGATTTAATCCACCAGCGCTCTCTTCCACCAGGCAACTCAACTCGCTGTTGCCAGCTTCGGCAAAATTTGCAACACCGCTAGAATTGGAAACTGCGCGCTCCAATACGGACAAGTTTGTAAATCCGTTGTGAGCCGCGCTGCGCTTCAATTGTCCGGCTACCGAAAGGCTAGGCTCAAAAGCCCAAACAGCGCCGCTTGTTCCCACGATTGCGGAGCAAGATAACGCATAGACGCCATAATTCGCGCCCACATCAATTACCTTCATTCCCGGTTGAAGAAAATTTCGCACAAAAGGCATCTCCGCTTCGAACCAATCGCCTTGTTCTTCCAGGACGTAGCGGGTAATGACCTCCAATGAATCTGGTAGGAGAATTCTGGCGATATCCGCCAGAGGCATTTCAATTTCGGCTATGGTGTTAGTGTCCTGCTTGCCGTGAGCGTGCCAGATTTCTTCGTAGGTATTTTCCAGGGCCTGAGTGTGGCGGACGTGATCAAGCAGCGGAGATCGTTTCATGCGCTCACGCATACCTTGGCGCAGGGAATTTAAGCGGTCGGGCGCATGGGCGAGTTCGACGGCTTTGCCGACATATCCGTCTACATCCGATGCAAGCATTTCCGTCAACCCGGTTGCGTTTAGCAGACTTGCTCCAACACGACCGGAATGCCTTTTTCCTTCCAGACAAATCACCGGGACCCCCATCCATAGCGCTTCGCAGGTGGTGGTTGTGCCATTGTAAGGGAAGGGATCCAGTGCGATATCAACCTGCCCGTATAAGTCGAGATGCATGGACTCTGCAACATGCCACCCATGCAGGACCACTCTTGACGCTTCAATGCCATGCGCCTCGAAAGATTCCAGATAGCGTTGCTTGACACGCTCGCCGTTAAGAGAAAAGGCTTTCAGCAGTAATTTGCTATTCGGCGTCAGCTTCAGAATCCGCGCCCATGCCGCAATGACTGCGCGGTTTACTTTGGCGATATTGTTGAAGCAGCCAAAAGTGACATAAGCCGTCTGCAAACAGGGCGGAGGAACCACCGGGGGCGCATCCGGCGACGGCTGGTAGGAGATGAAACAACCGGGCAGTCTTAGCAGGGTCTCGGTGGCGTATCCCGCCTCACTGCCTACAGGGTCTGTGATCGCATCCACTATCCGGTAATCAATGGCTTTAAGGCCGGTGGTACCCGGATAACCGAGGTAAGTGACTTGAACCGGCGCCGGCTTGTGCGCCAGCGCCAGCAAGCGGTGACCCGTGGTGTGGCCGGAAAGGTCTATGAGTATGTCGATTTTATCGTCGCGTATGCGCTTAACCAGATCGGTATCCGGCATCAGGGAGATATCGCGCCAGGCATCCGCTTGTTTTTTTAGCTGCTCAGTAACGTCATCGGGTTTAAACAGGTTCGCATAACAATAAATTTTAAAACGCTGCCTGTCGTGGTGGGTGAGCAAGGGCTCAAGGAACCTGGCGACCGGGTGGCGGTTAAAATCCTTGCTGATATAGCCGATTTTCAGCGGACGCTGCTGTTTCACGGAGGCTGAGTAAGGAGATGCCTGACTGCGCTGGAGCGGGCCTTCAGCATATTTGATCGCCCATTCACGGGCCAGCAACGCTATATCTTCAGAAGAACTAGCCGTGCAGTAATGCAAATGAAAAATAAAGCTTGAGTGGGTGCCGACACCAGCCGCATTGTCCAACGCACTTTTGAAACTGGCTTCGGCTTCTTCGTGGCATCCCGAGATCATCAGCAATTCCCCGAGCATGGAGTAGGCTTCCGGAGATTCCGGTTTAACGGCGACTGCGCGGCGCGCATAGTCTTCAGCAGTGTCGTACTCGAGCCTGGCCTGGTGAGCTTGGGCCAGGCGCAGCAAAGCGATATATGAGGAAGGGTTGCGCTCCAGTTGTTGGCGGAAATGATCGATGGCTCCGATCAGATGCGAGCGCTCGCCGAGCGACAGCGCGAGATTGATGTGCGCCTCGGCCAAAGAAGGATCAATTTGCAGCGCTTCCTGATAGCATTTGATTCCCTCGGGGATATTGCCCAGGTTGATCAAAATGCTGCCGAGGATATTTACAGCGACGGCAAACTCCGGCTTGATGCGGATTGCTTTGCGGCATAGTTCCGCCGCCGCCGCATAGCGACCGGTGCGATTCATTACCAGGCCGAGATTGCAGAGCACTTCCGCATAGTCTGGATCAATGGTCAGGGCGCGGCGGTACCAGGTTTCAGCCGAGACAAAGTCGTCGCGATCCAAAAACACATTACCCAGATTGTTGCAGGGCGCCGCCCATTTCGGCGCAAGGCGCACGGCATCTGCAAACAGGGTTTCGGCCGTTTCGTTCCGGCCTTCCGACAGGGCGATGAGACCGGAAAGATTGATCGCTTTGGCATGCTGCGGGTCGATTTGCAGGGCTTGCCGGAGTGGCTGGCGCGCAGCATCCGTCTTCCCCATTTGCCAATCCGACTTGGCAAGTTCAAATAGAAGATCGGCTTGCGACGGAGCAAACCCCAGTGCTTCACGGTAGCACCAGGATGCGGCGGCATGCACCCCGCGCCGGCTGAGCAGCGCGCCAAGACGGTGCAGCATAAACGCCCGGATGGTGTTAAGAGTCGCGGAAATCAAACCTGCCTCGCCTTACCGGCTCGCCGGGAGTAAACCCTATGAGATAGTGGCCGCAGGCCAAAGAATATCAGGATGACCGGCTTGCCAGCTAAGCGTGCTTGACCAAAGCATTCGTTGTGATCGCATGAGTCACGACACTGACCATTTCAACCGGATAACCTTCTGCCAGCATTTCTTCCTGGACGAATTTGGCAATGCAGGCGCGGCGGATGATGCCGAACCGGTGTTCATGCGCAAGCCGGCTGACGCCCTCGTACAGCGAGGCCAGGGCTTTTTCGGCACTACCCTTGCTGATGGCCGTTGCGACCCTGTTTGGAGGCGGGCAGGTCTTGACAAATGCGGCAACAGCTTCAGTTGCCCGGGCTTTGGCAAGCCCGGGCAACAGCAAGTCGGCAAAGCTCATGTGCAGTCTTCAGGCAATGCCGATTGCGATGTAATTGGCCGTTGTGGTATTGGGTCCGTTGACGGTACAGGTGACCGATACGCCAACGCCTACAGCGGTAGTCCCGGCCGCAGCAATGGTGTAGCTGCTCGTCTGAAAGGATTGCATAGCGCTGGTCACATCGCCGCACGTTGCCACAGAAACGCCATGGCTAGTACTGATCACCCGCGCACTATAGTTCACCGCAGCCGCCGAACTCAAGCCTCCCGCAACGCCCGCTGTAGCGGCAGTGGAGGCATCCGACTTGAGGTCGATGAACTTCGGTAGTGCTGTTGCCGCGAGTATCCCCAGAATCACGATCACTACCACCAACTCGATTAGGGTAAAGCCCGACTGCAGTTGCTTATGTGGCATATTCATTTTTATATCCCCCTGAAAAAGACAGCGGCCTTTATCTGCTACACAGTTATCGACGACCGGACCCAATTTCCGGGCTTTCTGGCAAGCTTGGATAATTGGGTCGGCAAAACTAAAGTTCAGCCTTCAGAGAATACCGATTGCAGTGTAATTGGCTGTTGTGGAATTAGTACTTTCACTGACGGTGCATGTGACCGTTAAGCCAACACCCACCGCCGTTGTGGGGGCAGTGATGCTGTAGTTCGCCGGCAAGCCGCCTTGCATTGCGCTGGAGACATCGCCGCAAGTGGCCACGGAAACACCCCTGGTAGCATTTACCAGACGCGCGCCATAATTCACTGCCGCTGCCGAACTCAAGCCAGCCGCCACACCGGAGGTGGCGGCAGAAGCAGCATCGGTTTTGAGATTGATGAATTTAGGCAGCGCGGTCGCCGCAAGTATCCCGAGTATCACGATGACCACCACCAGCTCGATCAGGGTAAAGCCTGATTGTTGATGCTTTGGTTGGATATTCATTTATACGCTCCTTAAAAAGGCCGCAGCCTGAAAAGACAGGGAGCCGCAACTCCCGAGGCAAAATTTATCACGATGCTTATTTAAAAGCAAATACTTAGCAGTGCGTGAGTCGTTTTCCAAAAAATTACCAGTGAATAAAATAAAAGCCCAAGGCGGTCATGATATACAGGCCGCCGAAAAGCAAGGTTACGCCCGCCAGCCTTCGGTGCTGCAGGATAGACTGCTCGGCGGAGTAGCGCATGCCGTTGAACCACTGCAGCAGACGGTCGGTGGAAATCCAGCGATTCGCCGAGTTCTCAATATCCCGCAGCAGGCTGGGCCTGGAGAACATGATCAAGCCGACGATGGCCGCCGGCACGCTGCCGATCAGCAACATTCCCACCACTGCGTCCAGCCACCACCAGTTATCCCGGGTTATGACGATGGAAATTTTCCGCAGGTTGTAGCTGAACAGGAAGGTGTACAGAACAACCATCGCGCCAAACAGCAGCGCCGCCCCCACCAGCCGGTGGTGCCGGTAGAAAAAGCGTTCAGTTGAGCGCGGACGGTCGAACTGTTCGCCGAATTTGTCCGTGCTCATCCAGCGGGAGAAGTATTGATTGAGGCGCAGCAATTGTTCATGCCTGAACAGCATCAGGATGCCGGCCAGAATTCCCAGGCAGGCTGCAACTCCCAATGAGACCAGGAAAACTTGCAGTAGAACGCTATTGATGAGCATGAGATGGCTCATATCCCCGGTCAACAGCCAGTCGTGTCAACCACCGAGATTTGCGCCGGCACAATCGCCGACAATGCCTGCGTATAGGTGAATTGGCAGTGGGCCATGTCGGGCGCGCCCTGTATCTGGAAGGTGGTCACCGCCCCCGACAAAACGGCGGCATAGCCTTCATTTTGCAGGTTTTGCAAGGTGGGGTTGAATACTGTGGTCAAGCCTGCGGCAGACACAATGCCTGGGTTACCGGCTGCCGGTATTGCCGTGCTGGCCGGATAGCTGAAAACCGTGGCAATCAGCCCGTTCTCGGTGCATACCGTACCCGCGACGCCGGGGCTGTTGTCGGCTGTGCCGCCAACCGCGCAAACCGTGGGGTCGGAATTTCCATTGCGGGTCAGGATGGCCGCATGCACCAGCGCCGCCGCCGCGCCCACGGAACCACGCGCCGCATTCAGCTTGGCGACACGGGCGTCGCGCTGCAATGCGATAAAACGCGGCAAGGCGACTGCCGCGAGCACCCCGATAATGGTGATGACGATTACCAGTTCGATCAGGGTAAAGCCGGACTGGGCAGCAGGTTTGCAGGCAGGCTG
The DNA here is from genome assembly GCA_016194935.1 of Betaproteobacteria bacterium. Taxonomy (GTDB): domain Bacteria; phylum Pseudomonadota; class Gammaproteobacteria; order Burkholderiales; family Rhodocyclaceae; genus JACRAR01. The sequence goes on along the minus strand of JACQAO010000014.1, from coordinate 24,841 downwards.
CATTTCATGCTCATCGGCTGTGTCGAGGTTTGCTTTCACTGCACGTCCCATATCCTAGAATTTTTTCGGCGCCGGAATGCCAAGGTCACGGCAAATCTTGACGGCCAAATGCTTGTTGATTTCGTTATGTCTTGGAACTGCGCTGCGTCTGTTGGTGCTGGAGTGGCGCCACCAGGAATGACTACCGCCCTCTCGCAACAATGCGCATCCATATGCAATGAGATGTGACAGCAAGTCACGACGCTTCATACGGCTATTGGCAGCTCTTCAAATAGCTTGCCAACAGCATCAAGTGCGTCAGTTCGGTTTAACTCAATTGCTTCAATTAAAGTCTCGCGCAACGACTTTAGTAAGGCCTCCCGCGTAGACTCCTGGCAATTTACGCCCGGCACTTCTTCTATCCAGCCGATCCACCAATTGGCATCTTGTTTAATGACTGCGGTGTAGATCTGGTTCATATTTCGTTCTCCTCTGCCGACATCGGAACAAAATAACATGAAATGTTCTGCATGGTAAGTCATGGCTCAAAACCACCGGTAAGGCGTGACCACCACTACCCGCACGCCGTCTCCCGGCCCGAACATGGGATTGCCGACGCGCGCGATGCGCCAGCTTAGCACCATCTCACCCGCCGATTGTTCGCATTGCCGGCATTCCAGGTTACGCGACAATACCGGCAGGTAACGCAGCTCCCGATGCAGGGTATCGAAATACCAGTTTCCCGGCGAGAACTTTTCCGGCGGCGCGGAAAATTCGCCAAGGTATCCATCCGGCGGTTTTTCCAGCCAGCGCACCGGGTTGCTGCCCGCCAGTTCGACAATACTCGCCTCGCGGCCGGTAATGATCCTTTCCGACGTTTCCCAGCGCAGGCCGGACTGGATATTCCGGATGGTCATTTCCACTGCGGTTTTCTCGCCGATTTCCTGAAGCTCATGCAGGCGGTTAAGCGCCGCCAGCCAGATCAGCGCCAGCAAGACAAGCGCCATCGAAAACTCAAGTTGATTGAGACCGGCCTGTCGCTGGATGCCCGTCATTACTTCTTGATCGCCGCCTTGCCGAGATCCCAGATCGGCAGGAAGATGCCCAGCGCCAGGATCAGCACCATGATGCCCAGAAGAGTGATGAGGATCGGCTCGATCTGCTGCGCCAGGGTCTTGAGCTCGTATTCGACTTCGTTCTGGTACATGGTGGCGATCTCTTCCATCATGTCGTCGAGTGCGCCAGACTCTTCGCCGACCGCGATCATCTGCAATACTACCGGCGTGAATACGCCGGCGCTGACCGCCACCCGCAGCACGCTTTCGCCGCGCTCGACGCCTTCGCGCATGCCCTCAACCTTGCGTGCGATGTAGTCGTTGTCCACCGTCTGCGCCACCGTGGTCATGGCCTGAATGATCGGCACGCCGCTGCGCGCGGCCAGTGCGAAACTGCGCGCGAAGCGGGCCAGGGTGGCTTTGCGGATGATCTTGCCGGCAATGGGGAAACCGAGCTTGATCTTGTCCCACTGGTAACGCCCTGCCTTGGTGGCGACCCAACTGCGAAACAGGAAGAACGCCCCCGCCATGGCGGCGAGGAGCATGTACCACCAGTTGACCATGAAATTCGAGAAGCCGAGCAGCATGCGGGTCATCAGCGGCAGTTCGGTGTTGAAGCCGGCGAACACCTTGGCGAAAGCCGGGATGACGAAAATATTCACCACGAACATGGCGATCACCATCGCGGCGATCACAAAAGAGGGGTAGCGCAAGGCCGACTTGATCTGCTGCTTCATGAAGCTTTCGAATTCCATGTGCTCGAACAGGCGGATGAAGATTTCTTCCAGCCGGCCGGTCATTTCGCCGACGCGCACCATCGACAGATAGAACGGCGAAAAAACCTTTGGGTGCCGGGCCAGCGACACGGACAGCTCACGGCCCGAATCGAGGCTCTCGCGCACCTCCTGGATCACCTCCTTCATCGCCGGATTATTGCTCGACTCTTGCAGTCCGGTCAGCGAGCGCATGATCGGCACGCCGGCCTTGAGCAGGGTGTGGATTTGCCGGGAGAACATCAGCACGTCGATGTGTTCGACTTTCTGCTTGAAGATTTGCAATGAGGCCAGGCTGTTCAGGCTGCTGCCCGCAGCGTTGTCCTTGGCAGACTCCGGCGCGGGGCTGATGCTGAGCGGGATAATGCCGCGACCGGCCAGTGCATCCGCAACCGCAGCCGGGCTTGCGCCTTCGAGCAAGCCCTGGGTGATTTGTCCGCCGGAGTCCCGGCCGCGATAGTTGAAATTCGGCATTTCTGCGCTCTATTCTTCTTCCAGTTGGCTGCTCACGCGCATCGCCTCTTCGGCGGTGGTGCTGCCTGCCAGCACCAGGCGCACGGCATCGCGGCGCAGGGTGTTGCCGGCCATCTGCTCGCGCCCGATGCGCATGAAGTCGCTGGGGTCGCCGTGGTTGGCAACTTCAACCAGGGCATTGGTCATCTCCAGAAACTCATAGACGCCTTGCCGCCCCAGGTAACCGGTGTTGCCGCAGTGCGAACAGCCGCGCCCTTTTTTATAGACATGCGCGTCGACCTGGTCGCCCAGTTCGTAACGCAGCCATTCCCGCTCATGCGGCAGCAAAGCGTGATCTTCGCCGCAATTCTCGCAGATTACCCGCAACAGCCGCTGCGCCAGCACCAGTTGCAGCGAGAGCGCCACCATGTAGCGCGGTACGCCCATGTCGAACAGGCGGATCGGCGTCGACAGCGCATCGTTGGTATGCAGGGTGGACAGCACCATGTGGCCGGTCATGGCGGCGCGCAAGCCGATCTCGGCGGTGGCCTGGTCGCGCATTTCGCCGACCAGGATCACATCCGGATCCTGGCGCAGGGTGGAGCGCAGCACCCGGTCGAAGGTCAGGTCGATCTTGTCGTGCACCTGCACCTGGTTGATGCCGGCCAGCCGGTATTCGACCGGGTCTTCGACGGTGATGATTTTTTTCTCGGTGGTGTTGAGTTCCGTCAGCGCAGCATAGAGCGTAGTAGTTTTGCCGGAGCCGGTCGGGCCGGTCACCAGCACCATGCCGCTGGGGCGATGGATGGCGTGGCGCAGACGATCCAGGATGCGCGGCGGCATGTGCATCCGGTCGAGACTGAGTATGCCGGTGCTCTGGTTGAGCAGACGCATCACCACCGATTCGCCGAATTGCGTCGGCATGCTGGAGATACGTACATCGACCAGGGAGTTGCGCAGTTTGAGATTGAAGCGTCCGTCCTGCGGCATGCGCTTCTCGGAAATATCCAGGCCGGAAATCAGTTTCAGGCGCAGCACCAGCGCAGTGGCGGTGCGGCTGTCGGCCTCGGTCTGGAGGTGGAGTATGCCGTCGATGCGAAAACGGATCACCAGGCTTTTTTCCTGCGGCTCGATGTGAATATCGGAGGCGCGCAACTTCAGAGCTTCCTCGAACACGCTGTTGAGCAGCTTGACTACCGGCGCATCCTCGGCGCCGGCGGTGAGCCCGAGAACATTGCCGAAGTCGTCCGGCAGATCGGACATGTCCTCGGTCAGCTCCTTCGCCAGGCCGGAAATTTCCTCGGTGCGGCTGTAGACCCGGTCGATCAGCCCCATCAACTGGCTTTCCATCACCACCGCCAGGCCGATCTCGCGCCGCACGATACGGGCAATATCGTCGTAGGCGGTCAGGTCGGTGGGGTCGGCGAAGCCGATCATCAAGATGTCGTTCTCTACATCCAGCACGATCGCACGGTGGCGGCGTGCCTGCGATTCGGGCAGCAGCTTGATCAGTTCCGGCTTGGGATTGAAAGTCTTGAGATCGACGAAAGGCGCTTGCAGTTGTCGCGCCAGCGCCTTGGCAATCGCCTCCTCGGTGACATAGCCGCTCTCGACAAACACCCGTCCCAGCTTGCGCCCGCTGCGCTTTTGCTCGTCCAGGGCGTGCTTGAGTTGCTCGCTGGTCAACAAGCCCTGGGTGATCAGCAAGTCGCCGAGACGAATTTTTTCCGGACGCGCCATGGATTGTTTGATCTCCAGTATGATCGGACGCTCAAGGTAAAATCAGGTATTCAGGTATTCAGGTATTCAGGTGTTCAGGTAATCGCCTGATTCTACTTGAAGCTTATTGGAATCCCGCTAATTTTTCCAGCATGTTCAACATCGTCCTGTATCAACCGGAAATTCCACCCAACACCGGCAATGTCATCCGCCTGTGCGCCAATACCGGCGCCCGTCTGCACCTCGTCAAACCGCTCGGTTTTGATTTAAGCGCAGCGCAACTGCGTCGCGCAGGAATGGATTACGCCGAACTGGCGGATGTCCGGGTGCATGACGATTGGGACGCTTGCCTGGCGGCGTTGGGCGCCTCCCGCTGGTTCGCACTGACCACCAAAGGCACAACGCGCCACGACTTGCCGCGCTACCAGGAAGGCGACGCCTTCGTCTTCGGCCCGGAATCGCGCGGCCTGCCCGAAACCATTCTCAACGCCATGCCTGTCGAGCGCCGCATCAGATTGCCGATGATGCCCGATTGCCGCAGTCTCAACCTGTCCAACGCTGTGGCCGTCGTTGCCTATGAGGCGTGGCGGCAGTGCGGGTTCGCCGGCGGCGCGTAAGCTTCACTCTTCCTTGGCGTCGCGTCCCATCAGTTGTTCCACCGCACTGGCTGCTGAAGTCCGGCCATCCAGCACGGCGCAGACGGCCTGGGTGATCGGCATGTCCACACCCAGCATCGTTGCGCGCCGGGAGATTTCCCGTGCGCTGGTCACGCCTTCGGCGACATGCCCCAGCTCGCGGGTAATTTCCGCCAACGGCCTGCCGGCGGCGAGCGCCAGGCCGACGCGGCGATTGCGCGACAGGTCGCCGGTGCAGGTGAGGATCAGGTCGCCCATGCCGGCCAGGCCCATGAAGGTTGCGCGTTGCGCGCCCAGGACCGCGCCGAAACGCACGGTTTCGGCCAGTCCGCGGGTGATCAAGGCGGCGCGGGCGTTAAGGCCGAGACCCAGGCCGTCGGAAATGCCGGCGGCAATCGCCATGACATTTTTGACTGCGCCGCCGACTTCGGCGCCGATGAGATCGTCGCTGGCGTAAACCCGCAGCCTCGGCCCGGACAGCGCCTGCGCCACGGCGCGGGCGTAGTCCGCGTCGGCAGAGGCAAGGGTGACGGCGGCAGGCAGGCCGCGCGCCACTTCCTCGGCAAAGCTCGGGCCGGTGAGCACGCCAAAAGAGGCCCGGTTTCCTGTTCCAGTGGTTTCTTCGGCGGCAACCTGATGCGGCAATAAGCCGCTGCCCGTCTCCAGTCCCTTGCACACCCACAGGAAAGGAAGCGCCGGCGCTGCCTGCCGCAGCCTGCGCAGCGTCGTTCTGAAGCCAGCCAGCGGCGCGGCAAGCAGCGTCAGATCGGCGTCTTTCAGGGCTGCGGGAAAGTCGGCGGTGATCGTCAGGGTTTCAGGAAAGCGCTGGCCGGGCAGGTACGTCGGGTTTTCGCGGGCTGTCCGCATCGCGGCGCACAGCCCGGGGTCACGCCCCCACAGCGTCAGCGCATGACGATTGTGGCGCGCCAAAGCAATCGCCAGCGCCGTCCCCCAGGCGCCTGCGCCGAGCACCGCAATCTTCATGAAAAACTACAATCCCCAGACCTGATTGACGCGGACAAAGCCGCTCTGGCCGTCGCGGTGCCTGACTTGCACCCATCCGGTTGCTGCTAAGACCGGTTGAACCAGTTCCAGCACCACATTTTTTTCCGCTTCGAACACCAGCGGCGCATTCGCATCGGGCTGGCTGCGCACCTGGGCGCGCTGGGCCGTTACCAGCACGGTGCGTTTTTCGGAAAGCTGGCGTTTTTCGATCCAGGCCAGATCGCCGCTGGCATCGCGCACCTTGATCCAGGCCTCCAGCGCCACCACCACCTCGACCGGCGTATAGCGGGCGATGACGAACAGCGGCGCGGCTTTCAACGAAGGCGCGTCATACATCACCGCCGGCTCGGCCAGCGAAAGATAGTCGAGCGCCGCCGCCGGCAGGGACGCCAGCAACAGCACAGTCAGTGCAAGCAGACGCATGGCGTTCACTGGATCGGGATATTGTCGGATGAATGGGTCTGCGGCTGCGGGGCCTGTTGCGCCTGCTGTGAAATTTGGCGCTGCTGGTAAAGCGCGTCGAAATTCACCGGCGACAGCAGCACCGGCGGGAAACCGGCGCGAGTGACCAGATCGGAGATGGTTTCGCGGGCGTAAGGGAACAGGATGTTCGGGCAGGCCACGGAAAGTATCGGCTCGATGTCGCCCTGTGGCACGTTGCGAATCTGGAAAATGCCGGCCTGGCCGGCTTCCACCAGGAACAGGGTTTTATCGCCGATTTTGGCGGTTACCGTCACCGTCAGTACGACCTGGTACAAACCTTCGTCGATGTTGCCGCCTTCGCTGTGCAACTGGACTTCGATCTCCGGCGCATCACGTTCCAGGAAAACCTGCGGCGCGTGGGGAATTTCCAGGGAGAGATCCTTGGCGTAAATTTTTTCGATGCTGAAGACGGGGACTTGGACTTCTGCTGCTGGCGTTTCGCTCATGTGGGTGGCCTGTGGTGGGATTAGGGATTAGGAAATATTTGTTATTTTCCGTTGCGGGGGATGATTTATGCGCCGGCCAGCAGCGGATCGAGCCCGCCGGCCTGATCCAGCGCGGCGAGGTCGTCGAAGCCGCCCACATGCGTAGTGCCGATGAAGATTTGCGGCACGCTGCGGCGTCCGGTACGCGTCATCATTTCCTCGCGCCGCGCCGGTTCGAGGTCGACGCGAATCTTCTCGATGGCGTCAACCCCCTTGCGCTTCAGCAACTGCTCGGCGCGGTTGCAATAGGGGCAGACGGCAGTGCTGTACATCAGGACTTTGGCGTTCATGGGGGCTCGCTTTAATATTTCCGGGCGTTATTTGGTTGTTACAGGCAGGCCGGCTTCGCGCCAGGCGCCGATCCCGCCGTTGAGATTGAAAACTTTCTCGAAGCCGTGCTTCTTCAAGGTGCTGCAGGCCGCAGACGAGCGGTTGCCCGACTGACAATTGACGATCAGTGGTTTATCCTTGAATTTCTCCAGCTCGTTCAAGCGTTTTTCCAACTGACCCAGGGCGATGTGACGGGCATTCGGAATATGTCCCGACGCCCACTCTCCCGTTTCACGCACGTCAATCACCAATGCGTCTTCGCGGTTCAGCATCAGCGTCGCCTGCAACGGCGAAATGCGATTGCCGCCACTGCTGCTCACGGTTTGCCATAACAGCATGCCGCCGCTGACCAGGGCCAGCATCACGTACATCAGGTTGTTCTGCACAAATTCCAAAACTTTCTCCATATCAATATTTGAAAACGGGGACGCCGCAGAATACCTCGCGCATCAGCACGATCAATTGCAACGTGCGGGCGTCGGCGACACGGTAATACACGCGGTTGGCGTCCTTGCGGGTTTGCAGCACGCCCTTGTCACGCAGGATTGCCAGATGCTGGGAGATATTGCTTTGCGAAGTTCCCACGGCCACCACGATGTCCTGCACGCAAACTTCAAGTTCGCCGATGACGCAGAGTATTTTCAGACGCAGGGGATGCGAAATCGCCTTGAGGGCGCGCGCGGCGGTCTCTATGTGTTCTTGCTGGTCGATCAGGTCAAGGATGGCGCTGTCGGTCACGGAAAAGGATGTATCGAAGTGGAATGACTAATATTATAGAATACTTCTTTTTAAGCACCTACGCGCAGCAAATCGCTGCACTTACTCCGTCACCATGCACAAAATCGTCCTGTTGCGTCACGGCGAGTCGACCTGGAACCAGGAAAACCGCTTCACCGGCTGGACCGATGTCGGCCTGACCGAAAAGGGTCTGGCGGAAGCGGTTGCCGCCGGGCGGTTGCTCCAGCAGGAAGGCTACAGCTTCGACCTCGCCTATACCTCGGTGTTGCAGCGCGCGATCAAAACATTATGGATCGTGCTGGAGCAAATGCAGCAGATGTGGATTCCCATCCATCATTCATGGCGGCTCAACGAACGGCACTATGGCGCATTGCAGGGCCTCAACAAGGCCGAGACCGCCGCCAAATTCGGCGAGCAGCAAGTACATATCTGGCGCCGCGCCTACGACACATCGCCGCCGCCGCTGGAAGGCGACGATCCGCGCCTGGAGCGCGACAACCCGCGCTACGCCGGACTCACCTCGGATCAGTTGCCGCGCACCGAATGCCTCAAGGATACGGTCGAACGCTTCCTGCCCTACTGGCACGAGACCATCGCGCCTGCGGTCAAGTCGGGGAAAAACGTCATCATTGCCGCCCACGGCAACAGTCTGCGCGCCCTCATCAAGTATCTCGACAAGGTTTCCGATGCCGATATTGTCGGCCTCAATATCCCCACAGGTCAGCCGCTGGTGTATGAACTCGACGATCACCTCAAGCCGCTCAGGCATTATTATCTCGGTGATGAGGAAGCCATCCGCGCCGCCATGCAGGCTGTCGCCAACCAGGGCAAGGCCAGGACTTAGCCTGTATATCCTGCTGCTGGCGCTGCTGCTGCCGCTATCGAGTTGGGCCGCCACGCGATCCGCCCCTGTTGAAGCCAAACGCGGCCAGCTCAAGGAATTGCACGGGCGTATCGAAAACCTCAACCGGGATCTGGCGAAGAGTCAGCAAACCAAAGCGCACGCCGCCGGCCAGTTGAAGGAAATCGAGTCGGCGATTGCCGCTGCCAACCACAGTCTGCTCCAACTCGGCCAGCAGCGCGGCGAAATTCAGGCGAGGCTGGACGACCTGCGGCGGCAGTCACAGCGCATCGAAGGGCAGATTTCCGCGCAACAGGGACAACTTGGCCGCTTGCTGTATCGCCAGTATCTGCGCGGCGATCAAGGCCTCGATGCGCTCCAGTTGTTGCTGGCTGGCGGCGATCCGAACCAGTCGGCGCGCGATCTGCATTATCTGACGCTGCTGTCGCGCGCCAAGGCCAATCTGCTGGGTACCCTGCATGTTGCCCTGGCTGAGAAGCAGCGCCTGGCGGGCGCTGCGCAGGTTCAGCGCGACGCCCTTAAAGCCGTCGAACAAAAACAACAGGCGCAGCGCTCAATCCTGGTGGCCCGGCAGCAGCAGCGTCAGGTGTTGCTGGTCAAGCTGGTCGGCAAGATCGAGGCGCAACGGCGGGAGATCGGCGCACTCCAGCGCGACGAAAAACGCCTCGGCAAGCTGATCGAAAATCTTTCCCGCCGCGCCGCCAAGCCCGCCCGCCCGCCGCGCCGGGCCAGGACCAAGCCGGGCCAGCCCGCGCCGGCAGCGCCGGAGGCGCCGCTACACAATGAACTTACGCCACAGGCGCAGGAATTTTCCGGCAGCTTCGCCAAACTCAGAGGACACCTGCGCCTGCCGGTGCGCGGCGAACTGGTTAATCGCTACGGCGCCGCACGCGCCGAAAGCGGCGCCCGCTGGAAGGGGCTGTTTATTCGCGCCGCAGAAGGCAGCCAGGTCAAGGCGGTGGCTGCCGGACGGGTGGTGTTCGCCGACTGGCTGCGCGGCTTTGGCAACCTGCTGATTATTGATCACGGCGACGCCTACCTGAGCGTCTATGGCAATAACCAGGCGCTGTTTCGCCAGGTCGGCGACACGGTGAAACCCGGCGATGTGATTGCCGCCGTCGGCAACAGCGGCGGCAATCCGGAATCCGGTTTATACTTTGAACTCAGGCAACAGGGGCAAACCATCGACCCGCTGAAATGGGTCGACCTGAAATAACGCCCCAGCTTGCCAACATCTCATACGGATTTACCCAGCGGAGCCACGCATCCATGCGCAACAAATTTCAACAGGCCGGATTGATTTTTTTCGGATTGATCGCCGGTATCCTGGTCAGCCTCAACTTTTCCGCCAGCGCCCAGAAAGAAACCGCCACGGCGCTGCCGATCGAGGAGCTGCGCAGCTTCGCCGATGTCTTCAACGCCATCAAGCAGGGCTATGTCGAACCCATCGACGACAAGAAACTGATCACCTACGCCATCAGCGGCATGCTCTCCAATCTTGATCCGCACTCGGCCTATCTGGATGCGGACGCCTTCAAGGATTTGCAGGTCAGCACCCAGGGCGAATTCGGCGGCCTGGGCATCGAAGTCGGCATGGAAGACGGCTTCGTCAAAGTGATTTCGCCGATTGAGGATACGCCCGCTTTCAAAGCCGGCATCAAGCCCGGCGACCTGATCATCAAGCTCGACGATACCCCGGTCAAGGGAATGACGTTGAACGACGCCGTTAAGCATATGCGCGGCAAGCCGAAAACCTCCATTGTCCTGACCATCCTGCGCAAAGGCGTCGCCAAGCCCATCGTCGTGACCGTCATGCGCGAGAAGATCAAGGTGCAGAGCGTCAAATCGAAAATGCTCGAGTCGGGGTTCGGCTATCTGCGCATCACCCAGTTTCAGGAAGAGACGGTTGCCGATCTCGTCAAGCATCTGGAAAAACTCAACAAGCCGGAAAAAGACTCCAAGGACGGCGGCCCGCTGCGCGGACTGGTACTTGATCTACGCAATGATCCAGGCGGGTTGCTGAACGGCGCCGTCGGCGTCGCCGCCGCCTTCCTGCCGGCCAAGGCCCTGGTGGTTTCCACCGATGGCCGCACCGAAGACGCCAAGCACAAATACTACGCCAGCCCCCAGGACTATCAGCGTGGCAGCCACGAAGATCTCCTGAAAAATCTGCCGGCGGTCGTCAAGACCATGCCGCTGATCGTGCTGGTGAACGGCGGCTCGGCTTCGGCCTCGGAGATCGTCGCCGGCGCGTTGCAGGACAACAAGCGCGCGGTGCTGCTGGGTACGCAAACTTTCGGCAAGGGCTCCGTGCAGACCATCCTGCCGCTTTCCAACAATACCGCCATCAAGTTGACCACGGCGCGTTACTACACGCCCAGCGGCACTTCGATCCAGGCCAAAGGCATCACGCCTGACATCGTCGTGGAAGAATCGTCCACCGGCGCATCGCGCGAATTCCTGAAGGAGGCCGACCTGGAACGCCATCTGATCAACGACAAGGAAAAGACCAAGGAACCCGCAGTCAAACCACAGGCGAAAAACGGCAAGAGCAAGGGCAAGGACGAGCTTGAAGAAGAACCGAAGCCGCCGGTTTTCGAGTTTGCCTCGAAGAACGATTATCAACTTAACCAGGCGCTCGGCCTGCTCAAAGCCTGGCAGATCATCAAGCAACGTTAACGCCAGTTTTTCAAATCAATCGTGACTTTGCTGACTTCGCGTCACGCTTGATTTGAAGCTGGAATTGGAATTAGACGCGGATGAACGACCAGCAGTTGCTCCGCTACAGCCGCCACATCCTGCTGCCGCAAATCGGCGTCGATGGGCAGGAGCGGCTGCTGGCGGCGCGGGCATTGGTGGTCGGCGCGGGCGGGCTGGGCTCACCCGCCGCGCTGTACCTGGCTTCTGCTGGTGTCGGCACGCTGGTGCTGGCCGATGGCGATACGGTTGATCTAACCAATCTGCAACGCCAGATTCTTCATCGCACTGCTTCAGTTGGGCAACCCAAGGCGGATTCGGGGCGCAACACCCTGGCCGAAATCAATCCGGAATGCCGCGTGCTGCCGCTCCCCGAAAGACTCGCGGGAGAACGCCTGGAAGAGCAAGTCGCCGCCGCCGACGTGGTGCTCGACTGCACAGATAATTTCGCCACGCGCCACGCAATCAACCGCGCCTGCGTGAAATTCGGCAAGCCGCTGGTGTCAGGAGCGGCGATCCGCTTCGATGGACAAGTCGCGGTGTTCGATGCGCGTGGTGGAAAACATCGCAGCTCGCCCTGCTATCACTGCCTGTTCCCGGAAGCCCAGGATGTCGAAGAAGTGCGCTGCGCCACCATGGGCGTATTCGCGCCGCTCACCGGCATCATCGGCAGCGTGCAGGCGGCGGAAGCCTTGAAGCTGCTGATCGGCTGCGGGGAGTCCCTGGCCGGGCGGTTGTTGCTGCTCGATGGGTTGGCGATGGATTGGCGATCAATCGCCATTCCGCGTGATCCGGGGTGTGCTGTGTGCGGGGTGCGATAGCCCAATCAATGCTGGGACTCGTCCCGGCGCGGTCTTTGCCTGCTTCTGTGTTCACTGGTTATACGCGCACAAGCTCCAGCAGGGGTTCAAAGGCGTATAGGGCGGAGCGGCGGCCAGACGGTTCTTCCAGAGTTCTCAGCAAATTATTTTCCAGCAAAACCCTCGTGAATCGCGCGGCGCTTGCGGAAGGTATCCCGCCTTGACGTGTAAACCGACCGTTTCGGAAGACTGGATTGGTGAAAACATAGTCAAGAGCTTTAACGCTCCATTTGGAGGCGAGCACATTGCTGAACTCTTGCTTCATTCTTTCATAGAGCGCCCGAACATTTTCAGCGATTGCCAGGTTCCGGATCGCCTGGGCTTCGATTGCCTCAAGAAACAAGATGCTCCACGAGGTCCAATCGTCTTTTGCGGAGACTGCCCGCATTGTGTCGATGTATGAATCTTTGTGTTCCTCGAAGTATCCGCTGATATAGAAGTGCGGAGCGGAGATAACTCCAGACTGCCAGAGCAGCAATGTGACCAGCATCCTTCCAATACGGCCATTACCATCCTTGAAAGGATGCAGTGCTTCGAATTCGACATGAGAGATTGCTGCTTTAAGTAATGCGGGATGACCGTCACTCTCGATGTACTTAAAGAGTTGGTCCATTCCATCTTGCAAGAACTCCGGCTTAATCGGTACAAAGAGAATGTTTCTCTTTGTCTTGTCCGCGAGATAGTTCTGTTCGGTCTTGTATTGCCCTGGCGTCTTGGCGGCGCCTCTTCCGAACGAAAGCAATCTCTGGTGAGTAGCCTTTATCAGGAATGGCGACAGTGGTTGTCCCGATTCGATAGCATGCTGAGCAGCAGTGAGCGCCCTCTGATAAAGAATGGTTTCGATGACTTCTGATCGAGTTGTGGCGGACTCTTTCCCGTCCTCCCTGTAGTCAGCTTCGTACTTCAGGATTTCATCCATCGTACTGACAGTGCCTTCCATGCGAGATGAAATGACTGCCTCTTGATTCCTCAGTGGGGCCAGCAAAATCTCGCTGTTGTGCATGTTCTTGAGCATCTGGTCATAGCGCGCTATGGCATCGGTGGCCTTGACAAGCTGATTTAGCAGGCGGGCATAGTCGATCTGTGATGGCGGAAACCTGCCGTAGTGGTAATCCACGGCATTGTCAAAATTCAGATCGCTGCTTGGTAATGCCATAGACACACCTTTAGTATCTCATATTCATCAATATTCTATGAACAAAATTATTAGTTGTCAATAATATTTAATATATTAACGACTAATCGTTTAGCCATTAAAGGATGCTTGTCAAACCCCTTTGTCTCTAACAGCAAGCCGCTTATGAGAGACAGCATGGAGTTGGCGCTATCTATGGCTCCGGTCTAAACAAACGCGCCCGCAGCCGCAAATCCTTGCCGACCTTGCGCATGTCAAAAATCTCCAGCTCGCGGCGACCGGCGAGATCAGTTAACTCCGCCAGATCGAACATGCCGCGTGCGGCTTCGCCGAGCAGGATCGGACGCCGATAAGCACAAAATTATCGAAATTGCTGCAATCAAGTACTTATGCGGCCAAACATCGCAGCAAACATTTCAGGGATTGGTGAAGCCATCCAAGCGCCTGCCGAAGAAAATTAGCGAACTAACGGGTATCACGGACGACATGCTGGAAATGGATGGAAATTCGGTTAGCAAGGCCATTGAGGGGTTTGCTGCCTTCGTGGGGAATCTACGCCTCGTTTCGTTCAATGCTGATTTTGATATGGCGTTCCCACAGCGTGCCGCGTCCGGGTGTGGCGTACCGCAGCTCAGCAACCCCGTCTCTTGCGCCTTGAAAATGGCGCGGCGTGCATGGCCTAAGAGAAAGACTTACCGGTTGGCCGACTTGGCAAAAGATGCGCAGATTGATGAGGGGAGGGCGCATCGTGCGCTTGAGGATGCTCGGAGCGCCCTAATCATTTATTCCGCCGCAGTAGCTGAGTTGAAAACCATTTCATAACGGTCACTACATCCCTCAAGAGCGGGTACCTGCGACCGGTTCTCGGGGTGGAATATCTACAAAAACTCAACCATGCTTGATCGGCAAATCCTCCGGAAAGGGATGACCTTTGCCTTTTTCAAGCAGGTCTTTCAGACTCAGAAGAAATACGGCCCACTTGGTTGAGCAGTGTGCAAGAAAATCGGTGTCGTCGGACCAATTGGAGTGGGTGAAACGAACAAGAGTTTGATTGTCATCCGGCTTCAACCGAAAACCAATTTCTGTTCCGGCCCATTCATCTACCCCTTCTTTCGTTGCTTTCCAACGCACCTGCTCTTGTGGTTTAAGCTCAATGACCTCGAATTTCTGGAAAAAATTCCCAAACCAGAACTCGAGGCGGCTGCCGACTTCCGACTTTCCCCGCGTATCTGAAGTCCACCACCGGGCGAGCTGCTTGAGATCGGTCAAAGCCTTGTAGACTGCCTCTGGAGTGGCTTTGATTCCAACCTGGTGTTGAATTTGATGAGTGCTCATGTTCGTGATCTCCTAAATTGGGTTGGTAAATTCCGGGATGATGGCTGTCGCTGTCGTTATCCGGTAGCCTTCGTTGCGACCGGCGTGCAGGCCTTGACTCCGAGATGGCCGGCCCAGGTATCGAGCGCCATACCGGTTTCCAAAAATGACTTCATGCTGGAGAGCACGCGCGGCCAGCCGATGGAAATTCGGCCCGCCATGACTGAACCAGGTTTGAGATTGCCGTGGCTCACGTTCAGACGCACCATGTCCCCGATGGGCTCAATCTCAAAGGTGACGCGCGAGTGCTCCGAGATGCCCGCAGTGTCGGCAGGATCGGCCCATGTGATGACCAGGCGCTTTGGCGGCGAACTTTCAAGAATCTCGCCAGCTACCACCACAGTTGCTGTTTCGCCACTGGAGATGTGTTGCCACTTCGATCCCTTTTTCCAATCCGAGCGGATTCCGTCGGCCCAATATTGGCGGCTGAACTCGGGATTGGTGATGGCAGCCCATACTTTTTCTGGTGTGGTCTTGATGTAGGTGGTGTAGATAAATTCGGTATTACTCATCGTTGTTCTCCTGTAATGCCTGCTTGAGGTTATGCAATGCCTGTAGTCGCCCCTGTTCAAACTTGCCGATCCAGCGTGTGTATATCTCGTTGATCGGTACCGGATTGAGGTAGTGCAGTTTCTCTCGCCCCCGCTTCACCGTGACGACAAGATTCGCCGCCTCAAGCAAGCCGAGATGCTTGGTTACCGCCTGTCGGCTCATATCGTGCTGTTCGCACAACTGCCCCAGCGTTTGCCCGTTTTTCTTATGCAAACGATCAAGCAATTTTCTGCGGCTGGCGTCAGCCAGTGCTTTGAATACTGCGTCGTCATCGGCAACCATGGACGCATTATATGCAACCATTTGGTTGCATGTCAAGGGGAATTTTTCAGCGTTTCCCGATCACTGCCTGAGTGCTTGTTCTCCTGCTTACTTCAGGCGCGCCCGCAGCCGCAAATCCTTGCCGACCTTGCGCATGTCAAAAATCTCCAGCTCGCGGCGACCGGTGAGATCAGTTAACTCCGTCAGATCGAACATGCCGCGTGCGGCTTCGCCGAGCAGGATTGGCGCCTGGTAGATCAGCAGTTCGTCCACGCAGCCTTCGCGCAGCAGCGAGCCGTTGAGGCGGAAGCCGGCTTCCGCCAGCACTTCGTTGATGCCGCGCCGCGCCAGTTCCGCCAGCAGCCCGGGCAGATCAACCTTGCCTTGCGGGTTGGGCAGAATGCAAACGTCCACGCCCTGGCCGCGCAGGGCGGCGATTTTCGCCGCGTCGGCGACTGCCGCGAACAGCAAGGCGTTGCCGCCTTCCAGCACCCGGGCGGTGAGCGGCGTCTCCAGTCGGCTGTCGACCACCACGCGCAGCGGTTGCCGGGTAGTCGCCACTTCGCGCACGGTCAGGCTGGGATTGTCGTCCTTGACGGTGCCGAACCCGGTGAGGATCGCACAACTGCGGGCGCGCCAGGCGTGGGCGTCGCGGCGTGCTTCCGGGCAGGTGAGCCACTGGCTTTTGCCGTTGTTGAGGGCGGTCTTGCCGTCCAGGCTGGCGGCGACTTTCAGGCGCAACCAAGGCTGACCGCGAGTCATGCGCGAGACGAAACCAATGTTCAGTTCGCGCGCCTCGTTTTCCAGCAAGCCACAGGCGGTTGCCATGCCGGCGGCGCGTAATTTATTCAGCCCATCCCCGGCCACCTGTGGATTGGGGTCTTGCATCGCCACCACTACGCGCGCAATGCCGGCCTCGATCAGCGCAGCGGTGCAAGGCGGCGTGCGCCCGTGATGACAGCATGGTTCCAGCGAGACATAAGCGGTGGCGCCGTGGGCATCGATATTTTTCGCCTGCGCATCGGCTAGTGCCTGGATTTCGGCATGATTCATTCCGGCAGGTTGGGTGTAACCCTCGCCGATGACCGCGCCGTCCTTCACTAGCACGCAGCCGACGCGCGGATTCGGGGTGGTGGTGTATAGGCCGCGCCACGCCAGTTGCAGGGCGCGGGCCATGAACTGGTGATCGGCGGCGCTAAAGCTCACGAACCTGGCCGCCGCGTGCGCGGCTTTTTCACTTCGCGGATGACGTCGGAAAATTCCTCGACATCCGCGAAATTGCGATACACGGAAGCGAAGCGGATGTAGGCGATCTTGTCGAGTTTTTTCAGTTCGCGCATCACCAGTTCGCCGACCCGGTCGCTCGGCACTTCGCGTTCGCCGAGGGTGACCAGTTTTTCCTCGATGCGGTCGATGGCGGCATCGATGCTCTCGGTCGCTACCGGGCGTTTGCGCAATGCCAGCATCATGCTGGCGAGCACCTTGTCGCGGTCGTATTCGGTGCGGCTGCCGTTTTTCTTGACCAGGTGCGGCAACTGCAATTCCACCCGTTCGTAAGTGGTGAAGCGTTTGTCGCAGCTCAGGCAGCGGCGGCGGCGGCGCACCGTATCGCCTTCTTCATTCTCGCGGGTGTCGACGACCTGCGTATTAGTGTCGGCGCAATAGGGACACTTCATGCTTTGCCCCCTTGGAGCAAAGCATGAAGTGTCCTGCGGACTTTACAACAACCTACCCCCCAACCCCCCTCCCAAGGACGGGGGCGACTAAGTCTGCTCGCTACGCTCGGAGAGTGTAGAGGAGTCATGTTCTGGTCATGCACCGTAAACCGGGAACTTCTTGCACAGTGCTGCTACAGTGCCGCGCACGCGCGTCAGCGAAGCTTCGTCGGCGGGCGCATCAAGCACGTCGGCAATCAGTTGCGCCACTTGCTCGGCCTCGATCTCGGTGAAGCCGCGCGTGGTCATTGCCGGGGTGCCGAGGCGGATGCCCGATGTCACAAAAGGTTTTTGCGGATCATTGGGAATGGCATTCTTGTTGACCGTGATATGGGCCTTGCCCAGCGCCGCTTCGGCATCCTTGCCGGTGATGTTCTTGGCGCACAGGTCAACCAGGAACATATGCGACTCGGTGCGGCCCGAGACGATGCGCAACCCGCGCGCGCTCAGCACTTTGGCCATCACCTGGGCATTCTCGATCACCTGCTCCTGGTAGTTCTTGAATTCCGTTGTCATGGCTTCCTTGAGCGCCACGGCCTTGGCTGCCACCACATGCATCAGCGGGCCGCCCTGCAGGCCGGGAAAAATCGCCGAGTTGATGGCCTTCTCATGTTCCGCCTTCATCAGGATCAGACCGCCGCGCGGGCCGCGCAGGGTCTTGTGGGTGGTGGTGGTGACGACATCGGCATGGGGGACCGGGTTGGGGTAGAAACCGGCAGCGACCAACCCGGCGTAGTGCGCCATGTCCACCATGAAAATCGCGCCAACTTTTTTTGCCACCTTGGCGAAGCGTTCGAAGTCAATGCGCAGGGAATATGCCGAGGCCCCGGCGATGATCAGTTTGGGTTTATGTTCCTGCGCCAGATGCTCCATTGCGTCGTAGTCAATCTCTTCCTTCTGGTTGAGGCCGTAAGGCGCCACCTTGAACCATTTGCCGGATACGTTGACCGGCGAGCCGTGCGTCAGGTGTCCGCCCATCGCCAGGTTCATGCCCAGGATGGTGTCGCCCGGCTGCAGAAAGGCCATGAACACCGCCTGATTCGCCTGCGAGCCGGAGTGCGGCTGGACATTGGCGGCTTCGGCGCCGAAGAGTTTCCTGGCGCGCTCGATCGCCAGCTTTTCTGCCAGGTCGACATACTCGCAGCCGCCGTAATAGCGTTTGCCGGGATAACCTTCGGCATACTTGTTGGTAAGCTGCGAACCCTGCGCTTCCAGCACGGCGTGGGAGACATAGTTCTCGGAGGCAATCATCTCGATGTGATCCTCCTGGCGGCGATTCTCGGACTGGATCGCCTGCCACAATTCGGCATCGACCCTGGCTATCGTATTCTGTTTGGAAAACATGGCGGCGGTGTAGGAATGGCGGGAAACCGGATTTTACCCTCTCGCGCCTGCCTGCGGTTTTAGAGTGGAGGACGATGCAAAAAGCGTACTCGGAGCATTTCCTTGCGGGGACAATGTAGCTGCATTAGTCGTTAATGAATTAGCTTCATGCGCTGGCTAAAAACGCCAAACCCCATTAAGCTATGCGCCCAGCGCGCCGCCGGAGTCCTTGGCTTCCGCAGCCCTGGACATCCTGAGTGCACGCTGCTTTTTCTTCCCGATTTTACCCATCGCCTGCCCTGCAAGGAGAGTCCCTCATTATGCAAGCCCTGCTCCGGATTTCCGGTTTCATTGACGGTATGACCGAGCGCGTTGGCCGCGCCGTCATCTGGCTGGTCCTCGCCGCCGTGCTGATTTCTGCCGGTAACGCCACCGTGCGCAAAATCTTCGATACCAGCTCCAACGCCTTGCTGGAGATCCAGTGGTACCTGTTTGCCGCTGTGTTCCTGCTGGCTTCCGGGTACACCCTGTTGCGCCAGGGTCACGTCAAGATCGATGTGATCCTCGGGCGTTTTTCCAAGCGCACCCAGGTCATGGTGGATATTTTCGGCATCCTGTTTTTTCTGTTGCCGTTTGTTTATGTCGTCATCGACCTGGTCTGGCCGCTGGTAACCAAGGCGTACATCCACGGCGAGATGTCGCAGAATTCCGGCGGACTGATCCGCTGGCCGGTGTACGCCCTGGTGCCTGCCGGCTTCGCGCTGCTGGGTTTGCAGGGTATTTCCGAACTCATCAAGCGGGTCGGTTTCCTGATGGGTCTGTGCGCCGACCCGACCCGTCCGCCGCAAACCAAAACAGCCGAAGAGGAGCTCGCCGAGGAAATTCTCAAGCACCAGGTCGCCCCCGAAGTCATTGATCGCGTCGAAGACGCCATCGATATGAAGATGACGCAGGGACAGGGTAAGCAGGGAGAGCGCAAATGACCGCCTTCCTCATCGCCAATATTGCCCCGATCATGTTTGCGGGGCTGATCGTCTTCCTGTTGCTGGGCTATTCCGTGGCGTTCTCGCTGGCCGCCACCGGCTTGTTCTTCAGCTTTATCGGCATCGAGTTGGGGATGCTGCACCCGGCCCTGATGCAGGCGCTGCCGCTGCGCATTATCGGCATCATGCAGAACGACACGCTGCTGGCAATTCCATTTTTCACTTTCATGGGGTTGATCCTCGAACGTTCCGGCATGGCGGAAGATTTGCTCGACACCATCGGCCAGTTGTTCGGCCCGATCCGCGGCGGTCTGGCCTATGCGGTGATCCTGGTGGGCGCGATGCTGGCCGCCACCACCGGCGTGGTTGCCGCCTCGGTGATTTCGATGGGCCTGATCTCGCTGCCGATCATGTTGCGCTACGGCTATGATCGTCGCGTCGCCTCGGGCGTTATCGCGGCATCCGGCACGCTGGCGCAGATTATCCCGCCTTCGCTGGTGTTGATCGTGCTGGCCGACCAGTTGGGCAAGAGCGTCGGCGATCTCTACAAGGGCGCGTTTATTCCCGGCTTTGCGCTTACCGGGCTGTACATCGGCTATGTGCTGATCATGAGTCTGGTCAAGCCGGCCAGCGTGCCTGCGCTGCCGGTCGAAGCCCGCACCATCCGCGAGGATGACGGCGGCAGCGGCTTGCCCTCCCTGCTGGCATTGACCATTCTGTCCGTGGGCAGCGCCGTGGCGTTTGCCAAAACCCGCGCCGCAGAAATGCCGCTCGACGAAACCATCGTTGTCTCGATGTGCGTCGGTATCGGCCTGGCTTTCGTCCTGTCGGTCGCTAACCGCGTCACCAAGCTCGGCCTGCTGTCGCGCATGGCGGAACGCGTTACCTTCGTGCTGATCCCGCCGCTGGCGCTGATCTTCCTGGTGCTGGGAACCATCTTCCTCGGCATCGCCACGCCCACCGAGGGCGGCGCGATGGGTTCGGTGGGGGCCCTGGTGATGGCGGTTTCACGCCGGCGGCTCAGTCTGCACCTGATGAAACAGGCGCTGGAAGCGACCATGAAGCTGTCCTCCTTCGTGGTGTTCATCCTGCTCGGGTCGACCGTCTTCAGCCTGACTTTCCAGGCGGTAGACGGACCGGTGTGGGTCGAGCATCTATTGACCGGCTTGCCCGGCGGCCAGCTCGGTTTCCTGATCGTGGTGAACATCCTGGTGTTCTTCCTGGCCTTCTTCCTCGACTTCTTCGAGCTGGCCTTCATCGTGGTGCCGCTGATCGGCCCGGTGGCAGACAAGCTGGGCATCGACCTGGTGTGGTTCGGCGTGCTGCTGGCGGTGAACATGCAGACCTCCTTCATGCACCCGCCCTTCGGCTTCGCCCTGTTCTACCTGCGCAGCGTGGCGCCACAGGACGACTACGATGACCGGCTGACCAAGCAGAAGATCGCCAAGGTCACCACCGGACAAATCTATTGGGGCGCCGTACCTTTCGTGCTCATCCAGATCCTCATGGTGGGATTGATCATTGCCTTCCCCGGCCTGGTCACCGGCGGCCTGCACAAGGCCAAGGCGATCAACACCGACGATATCCAGATCGAAGTCCAGCCCGGCGGCTACGACCGCGGCTACGGCGCGCCGGGCAACCCCGCTGACGCAACGACTGATACGGAGAAAGGCAAGGCCGCAGGTGCGGCTGACCAGCCGGCGGACGCCGATGCACCCGCTCCGGCCCAGGGGTACTCGGCCGAAGGCAAGGACGCCGATCCCGCCGCCGCTCTGCTGGAGGATATCGCCAAGGACAAGAAGGGCAAGCCGAAATAAGATGGCCTGGATTTACAGACAAACAAAAAACCCGCAGGCTAGCCTGCGGGTTTTTTGTTTGAGACAGGACCGGATTACAGTTTCTGCGACTGCATATAGCTGTCGAAACCCGCCTCGGCAAAACGGAACCACAGATTCTGGTCTTTGCGGAAAGCCGCGAAATCCGCATAGATCTTCTTCCAGTTCGGGTTTTTGGCCGACAGGTCGGCGTAATGCGCTTCGGAGTATTTGAAGGCCGCATCCATCACGTCCTTGGGCAGGCGGAACAACTGAACGCCGCCGGCCACCAGCTCTTTCAGAGCCAGCGGGTTTTTGGCGTCGTACTTGGCCTGCATATCGACGTGAGCGTAGGAAGCGGCTGCCTCAAGGATGGCCTTGTACTCAGCCGATAAGGAGTCATAGGCTTTGTTGTTCACATACAGGGTGAGCTGCGGGCCGCCTTCCCACCAGGCCGGGTAGGCATAGTGCTTGACGACCTTCTGGAAGCCCAGCTTCTGGTCGTCATAGGGGCCGACCCATTCGACTGCGTCGATGGTGCCTTTTTCCAGCGCCTGGTAGATTTCGCCGCCGGGAATGTTCTGCGGCACGCCGCCGATGCCCGCCAGAATCACCCCGCCGAAGCCGCCGATACGCATCTTGAGGCCTTTGATGTCGGCCAGCGACTTGACCGGCTTGTGGTACCAGCCGCCCATCTGCGCGCCGGTATTGCCCATCGGGAAATTGACGATGTTGTATTGCTTGTAGAACTCGCGGAACAGCTTCATGCCGTTGCCCTGATACATCCATGCGGTCGTCTGGCGTGAATTGAGGCCAAAGGGAATCGCGCAGTCCATGGCGAAGGTCGGGTCCTTGCCGAAGAAGTAATAGGGCGCCGTATGCACGCATTCGACGGTGCCGTTCTGCACGCCATCGACCACGCCGAACGGAGGCATCAACTCGCCGCCGGCATGCGTCGTGATTTCAAACTTGCCGCCTGTCATCTCCTTGACTTTCTGGGAGAAGGTTTCGGCAGCGCCGAAGATGGTGTCGAGCGACCTGGGGAAGCTCGAGGCGAGGCGCCAGCGGATCGCCTGCTGGGCGTGCACCGCCGGCGCCACACCGGCTGCCAGGATGCCGGCCATACCGGCGTTTTGCAGAAATTTACGTCGTTGCATTCCATCTCTCCTTGGGTTGTTTTTCATGTGCCGCACAAGCCTCTGGTATGCGGTCGGGCTAGTCGATTCCATCGACGGAACCAGGCAGGATACTACACCAAAGTTCAATTTCCGGCGATGGTCATGCGCTCCACCAGGATCGAGCCGACTTGCTTGGAGCCGCGCACCAGCACATCCTTGCCGATGGCGGCGATGTTCTGGAACATGTCGCGCAGGTTACCGGCGATGGTGATCTCCTGCACCGGATAGGCGATCTCTCCCCGCTCCACCCAGTAACCGGCCGCGCCGCGCGAATAATCGCCGGTGACGTAATTGACGCCCTGGCCGAGCAGCTCGGTCACCAGCAGTCCCGTCCCCATCTCGCGCAACAGCCCCGCGAAGTCGAGCTTGCCTGGATGGACGATCAGGTTGTGGCTGCCGCCGGCATTACCGGTGGTCTGCATGCCGAGCTTGCGCGCCGAATAGGTGGACAGGAAATAGCCCTGCAGCACGCCGTCGGCAACCACTTCGCGCTCCTGCGTCGCCACGCCGTCGTCGTCGAACGGGCTGCTGGCCATGGCGCCGCGCAGATGCGGACGTTCGCTGATGCGCACATGCTCGGGAAAAATTTTCTGGCCGAGACTGTCGAGCAGGAAAGAAGATTTGCGGTACAAAGAGCCGCCGCTCACGGCATGCACCAAACTGCCGATCAAGCCGGCTGCCAGCGGCGCTTCGAACAATACCGGCGCCTGCCGCGTCTTCAGGCGTTTTGCGCCCAGGCGCGACAGGGCGCGGCACGCGGCGTAGTCGCCGATGGCCTGCGGCGACGCCAGATCGGCTGAGTTGCGAGCGGAGGAATACCAGTCGTCGCGCTGCATAGCGGCGCCCGCGCCGGCGATCACCGCGCAGGAAATATAGTGGCGGGTGGTGGGAAATCCATCCATGAAACCCAGGCTGTTGGCCGAGATGAATTGCGACTGCTGCACCGAGACGCTGGCGCCTTCGGAGTTTTTCACTTGCGGGCTGACGGCAAACGCCGCCTGCTCACAGTTGCGCGCGATGGTGATGGCTTCCTCGACAGGCAGCGTCCAGGGATGATAGAGGTCCAAATCCACGGATTTCTTCGCCAGCAGTTTCGCCTCGGGCAGTCCTGCGCAGGGGTCGGCGGCGGTGAAGCGCGCGATCGACAGGGCCGCTTCCACCGTGGCGCGCAAGGCCTGCGGCGAGAAATCCGAAGTGCTGGCGTGGCCGCGCTGCTGGCCGACATAGACGCTGACAGCGATGCCCTTGTCGCGGTTGTATTCGATGGTCTCGACTTCATTCTTGCGCACCGTCACCGACTGGCCGAAGGCTTCCGAGACATCGGTTTCGCACGCCGTAGCACCGAGTTCGCGGGCATGACGTAACACATCCGCTGCATATTGGCGCAACGATTCCGGGGTGTAACTGAATTCCAAAGCTGACATGAGGGCGTCGTTCCGTTGCAAAGCTATAATGATACCCGTGGAATCTCATAAAAAACCCGATCAGCCCAACGAAGCCGACGAATCCAACGAGGATTACGACGGCCCCAGTACCCTAGACCCAAAGACGGGCACTAGCAAATCCCAGAGAAAACGCGACTCGACCGCCTTGCAGAAACTCGGCGCGGCGCTGGTGGAACTGTCTGACGAGCGTCTGGCGAAAATCGACATGACCGATGCCCTGTGCGCCGCCGTGTGCGATGCCCGCAGCATCACCAAACACGAAGCGCGCCGCCGCCAGATGCAGTACATCGGCAAGCTGATGCGCTCCACCGACCCGCAGCCGATCCAGGCCGCGCTGGATGCGATTGCCGGCGTTTCCGCCGTCGAGAACGCGCGCATGCACCGGCTCGAACGATTGCGTTTGCAACTTCTGGAAAACGAGACTGTGGCGCTGGCGGAGATCATAGCCGCCCATCCGGGCGCTGACTTGCAGCAACTGCGCCAGTTGCGCCGCAACGCCCTCAAGGAACGCGAACAAAGCAAGCCGCCACGCGCCTTCCGCGAACTGTTCCATGTGCTGCGCGAACTGCAAACTCAAGCCACAGAGGACACAGAGGACACAGAGAACACAGAGAACACAGAGAACACAGAGAACACAGAGAACACAGAGAACACAGAGAAAAGACACTCATAGGTTTTCCTCTGTGCTCTCTGTGTCCTCTGTGGCTAAAGGATTTTTATGAATGACCAACTTATCATCGGCCTGGTCTCGATCTCTGACCGTGCTTCATCCGGCGTCTACCAGGACAAGGGCATCCCGGCGCTCCAGGAATGGTTCAGCGCTGCGCTGACCACGCCGTGGAAAATGGAGACGCGGCTGATTCCCGATGAACAGGCTGAAATCGAAAAAACCCTGATCGAACTATGCGACAGCGCCGGTTGCCACCTGGTGCTGACCACCGGCGGCACCGGCCCGGCGCTGCGCGATGTTACGCCCGAGGCAACAAT
>JACQAO010000063.1 GCA_016194935.1 Betaproteobacteria bacterium | reverse complement strand
TGGGGCTGATCCGGGTGGCCGGGCCGGATGCCGCCGGATTCCTGCACAATCTGCTGACCAATGATGTTAAAGGACTGCCGGCGGATGCTGCCCGGCGCTACGGCTTTTGCAACGTCAAGGGCCGTCTGTTGGCGAATATGTTGATGTGGCGCGAAGCTGACGATCTGCTGATCGCACTTTCAGCCGATCTGCACGCACTCATCCTGAAAAAACTGTCGATGTTTGTGTTGCGCTCCAAAGTCAAACTCACCGATGCGGGCGACGAGCGGGTGTTGTTGGGCTTGTCCGGCCCCCAGGCCGAGGCGGCGTTGGCTGAATTGGGCCAGGTTCCCACAGAAGTGTTAATGAGTTGCCGGAATGAATATGGCCAGGTCATTCGCCTGGAGAAGCAGCGTTACCTGTTGTCGCTGGAAGCAAATGCGGCGCAGGCTGCATGGTTGAAATTAACCGCCCACGCCCGCCCAGCGGGGCTTTCCGCCTGGCACTGGCTGGAAATTCTCGCCGGTATGCCATGCATCACAGCAGCAACCCAGGAGGAATTCATCCCGCAGATGGTGAATTACGAGATGATCGGTGGCGTTAGTTTTACCAAGGGCTGCTATCCAGGCCAGGAAATCGTTGCACGTACCCAGTATCTCGGCAAGATCAAGCGACGCATGTACCGCGCCCGCCTGGAAAGTGGCGCCCCGCTTGCCGGCGCGCACCTCTACGCGCCTGAAACCGGCGAACAGTCCTGCGGTCGTATCGTCAATGTCGCGCCATCGCCGCAGGGCGGCAATGAAGTGCTGGCGGTGATCCAGTCGACCTGCGCGGATGCCGGCGAAGTGCATCTGGACACCCCCGCCGGCCCGCGTCTGCTATTCCAGCCCTTGCCCTATGACGTGAATCTGCCGCAGCCCGGCTAGAGACATTCATCCATGTGCCTGGTTTTGCTGGCCTGGCAGGCGCACCCACAGTATCCTTTGGTGGTCGCTGCGAATCGTGATGAATTTTTTCTTCGTCCCACCGCGTCGGTGCATTTCTGGGAAGATGCGCCACAAGTCCTGGCTGGCCGCGATCTGGCTGCTGGCGGTACCTGGATGGGCGTCACCCGTCAGGGCCGCTTCGCCGCCCTGACCAATTTCCGCGAAAGCGCTAAGTCCCCTCCGGCTGCGCCCACGCGGGGCAAGCTGGTCAGTAATTTTCTGCTTGGAACCATGTCGGCAAAGGATTACCTGGCCGATCTCACGCTGCGGGCGAATACCTATAACGGCTTCAATCTGCTCTGCGGCAACCTGGATGCAAACCTGTGGCACTTTTCCAATCGGGGCAGAGCGGAGCCGCGCCAGCTTGCAGCAGGAATTTATGGTCTCAGCAATCACCTGCTCGATACGCCCTGGCCCAAGGTGGCGCAAGGCAAGTCGGACATGCGCAAGGCGCTGGAAGCTCTGCCACAGGAAGCGCCGTTGTTTGAATTGCTGCACGATGAAAATATCCACGAGGACGGCAAACTTCCCCGCACCGGCATCAGCCTGGAATGGGAACGCGCGCTCTCTGCCGCCTTTGTGCAGATGCCTGGATACGGTACGCGCTCATCCAGCGTATTGCGATTGGATCGGCAAGGCTACGTTTGCTTTGATGAACAGACCTGGCACGCAGATGCCAGATTGGGAAATCGGAACCGCTATCGCTTCCAGCTCCAAAGATAAATCTCATTACAGACTCTGCGCCATCGTGATATGGGGTATCCCAGCCTCGATAAACTCTCTTCCCTCCGGTATGAAGCCGAATCGGGCATAGAACGGTGCGGCCTGTATCTGGGAGTTCAGCAGTAAGCGGCGTTGGCCGGACTCTCCAGCCTCTTCCATCAAGCGCCGCAACAGTGCTGCACCGACGCCTCTGGCGCGCCATTCTGGCAGCACCGCCATGCGTCCGATATGCCCGTCCGGCAGCAGGCGACCGGCGCCGATGACGTTTCCACCGGCATCCAGAGCCAGCGCATGGCGCGAAACGGCATCGAACTCATCCCATTCCAGCGCTTGCGGCACGCCCTGCTCTTCGACAAACACCTTGGTACGCACCGGGTGGGCGCGAGTCATCATGGCTGACCACGAACCTGTCTCGATGCGGTAGTCGCAGATATTCACGCGGGTGTATGGCGGCGCCAGGTCAAACAGTTCCATGATCTCCCGGTTGTGCATACGCACGCAGCCGATGGAGCCAGGTTCGCCCATCCGCGCGGTATCCGGGCTGCCATGCAGGTAAATATAACGGCGCATGGTGTCAACTTTGCCAAGCCGGTTGCGGCCCGGCTCCAGGCCGGATAGCCAGAGGATGCGGGTGAGCATCCAGTCGCGTCCAGGAAATTGTTCGGCAAGCTCGGCACTCCATATCTCGCCGGTCGGGCGGCGTTTTACGAACACCGTATTTTCAGGAGCGTTACCGCCGATTTTGGCCCGGATCAGGTGTTTGCCGCGTGGAGTGCAAAAACTGCCGTTCTGCTCCCCTGCTCCGTTTTTTGCCGTGGATACCGAGTAACGGCGCAGCAACAAGCCGCCTTCGAATAACTCCAGTGTTTGCGCCGGCAAGCTGATGTGGATGTCCATGCCCAACAGGTCGTCACGCCAACGCAGTTTTCGAGCGCCGCGCAGAAAAGAATCCTGACAGCAGCGCACCGCATTCCTCCGCCATCACGCCGCCGCTAACCCCGGCGTGATGATTGAGGCGGTTTTCCGCAAAAAGATCGACCACGCTGCCCGCAGCTCCGCTCTTGGGATCGGTCGCGCCGAACACTACCCGGGCGATGCGGGCGTGCATGATGGCGCCTGCGCACATTACACAGGGTTCCAGTGTGACGTAGAGAGCGCAGCCAGGCAGACGGTAATTGCCGAGCTGACTGGCCGCATCGCGCAGCGCCATGATTTCGGCGTGCGCACTGGGGTCGTGTCGCACTATCGGCTGATTGTAGCCACGCCCGACGATCCGGCCGTCCAGCACCACCACTGCACCCACCGGCACTTCATCCAATGCTGCTGCATGGCGAGCCAGCAGCAGCGCCTCGCGCATCCATATTTCATCCATGAGCGTTCATCTGTCCAGGCGACAATGTCAGGACGGTCTGCCAGACTCCAGTTCATAGTGAAACACCTTGGAGATGATCTGCCAGCGTCCGTCTTCCAGAATCAAGGTTAGCAGATCGGTGAAATGTTTGGGCTGGATTGAGCATTCGACGCGCGCAAATGCTGTGACAGGGCCGGCAAACTCGATGGCAAGGATGCGATCCATTAGTTTCTCGCCACGGTTCGCCGGCGAAGGCCGTTTGTCGACAATCGGAAAGTATTCATCCATGCGCAACGTCAGCAGCGTGCCGTCCGTAGCGCAGGCGTAGATAGCTGCGGGGTGGAAGACTTGCCGCAGTATTTGCGTGTCGCTGCGGTACAGCCCTTCGAAGTAGCCATTGAGCACCGCAATAACGGCGTCGAACGGCGGAGTCATGGCGGGCTTCGCAACACGGTGACACTCTGCCCACCGATACCCCAGTTGTCGGTATCCACCTCGTCAATAATCACGAAGGTGGTGGCGGGGTTCTTGCCGAGTACCCGCACCAGCAGCTCGGTAGCGCCACGAATCAACTCGGCCTTCTGTTCTGCCGTGGCGCCTTCGCGGGTAATTCGGATATTGACATAAGGCATGTCAAGTCACCAAACCCTCTGCTTTCATGGCTTCGCGCACGGCTGGTCGTGCGGCTACGCGCGCCAGGAAACGCTGGAGATTTGCCAGATCGGACAGATTGAGATCAGTGTATTTGGCCCAGGCGGTTATGGTGAACAGGTAGGCGTCAGCCGCAGTGAAGTCCTCGCTGGTGAGGTAGCTGTTGCCCGATAGCCGGGAATCTACCCACTCGTATTTCTTTCTCAGCAGCGAAGTGTGCAGGGCCTTGGCGTTGGTGTCGAAGGCAGGGTTGAACAGCGGAGAAAACGACTTGTGCAATTCCGATGTGATGTAGTTTTGCCATTCCATCACCCGATAGCGCGCCAGACTTCCCGCCGCCGGCATCAGCTTCTTATCAGCCGCCTGGTCGACGATGTACTGAGCAATCACCGGGCCTTCACTCAGCAACGTCCCGTCATCCAACTGCAACAGGGGAACCTGACCTTTGGGGTTGATCGCGTAGTAGTCGGTTTCGGAGACAGTTACATGGCGACCGGTATCAACCTTCTCAAGCGAGAAAGTAGCGCCAGCCTCACGCAACACAATATGCGGTGCAAGCGAGCAGGCGCCGGGTGAGTAGAAGAGTTTCATGATGGTGATCCTTGGTGGTTATTCGGAGCGAGGATGTTATTCATTACTTACTAATCAATAAATATGAGATCATGCATTTAACTAGTTACATGAAGTAATTAATGTCCCGACATTTTGACGATCTCATGCTAGGCAGCATCGAACTCTTTTGCCTTACGGCAGAGCAACAGAGTTTTACGGCGGCAGCCGCTACAGCAGGCTTGACACCGGCTGCGGTCAGCCGCTCGGTGGCGCGTCTGGAAGCGCGGCTGGGAGTGCAGTTGTTCGTGCGTACGACCCGCCGGGTCAGGCTGACTGACGGCGGACGCAGCTACTTCGAGCAGTGCCGCCAGGCGCTTGGGCAGTTGATTGAGGCCGAACGTGAAGTCACGGGCGAGCAACACCTGCCATCCGGAACCGTGCGAATCAGCCTGCCCACGTCCTACGGACACTATCGGATATTGCCGCTGCTGCCCGCGTTCCGGGCGAAGTACCCCGCCGTCGAAATCGACGTACATCTGAGCAACCGGAATATCGACTTCACCGCCGAGGACTTTGACCTCGCTGTGCGAGGCCGAACCCCGCCGGACTCCAGCCTGGTTGCGCGCAAACTTGAAGACGCTGACCTCCTGGTGGTGGCATCGCCCAAATACTTGCGCCTTCATGGCACGCCTACCTCACTCGATGCGCTCCAGAAGCATGACTGTATTCAATTCCTGCTGCCCAGCAGCGGACAGGTGATGCCCTGGCTGCTGCGCCAGCAGGAACGAGATATCGAGTTGCCCACCACAGGCGGCGTGCGATGCTCCGACGATATCCTCGGGACAGTTACGCTGGCTCGCGGCGGGGCGGGCCTGTTGCAAACCTATCGATTCATTGTCGAGCAGGATTTGCAGCAAGGCTCATTGAAAGAAGTGCTGCATAAGTTCGCAGGCGCGACGCGACCGTTCTCACTGCTGTACCCTTCAAATCGCCACATGCCCCAGCGTGTGCGTGTCTTGATCGATTTTTTGCTGCTTCGGCTGGGCCGCACACGCAGACGCAGTGTAGTCGTCAGTTGAATCAGACAGGCGCACCAAACAGGAAACCCTGGCCGCCATCGACGCCAGCGGCGAGTAGCGCCGCCACTTGTTTATCGCTTTCAATGCTCTTGGCAAAAACCTTCACATCCAGAGAGCGCGCCAGCCTGGTGATCGAAAGCACGATATTCAATGTGTTTGCATCGTCCGCGATCCCGGTAATTTGACTGCCGGCAAGCTTCACATAATCCGGTGGCATTTGCCGCAATAGTTTAATGGCGCCTGGATCCAGACCGAAGCTGTCGATGCCGAATTTTGCACCATGTTTTCGCGCCATCGCCATGGCCCGTTGCGCCGCCTCGATATTCCGCAGACAGGCGAACTCGGAAAGCTCAAACAGCAATCTTGCCGCTTTGCCGCCCAGGTCGGCCAGCTTGAGGTCCAGCCAGTCCATGAATTCTTCGCTGGCTATCCCTTGATACGAGAGGTTCAGTGCGACGTGTTCGTCGCCACCCGTGCGCAGCAAATGCTCCAATCCCAGAGCGATCAAAGCCCGGTCAACACTCGGCATCAGCCGATGGCGCAAAGCCATAGGCAGGAAGATCGACGCCGGTACGTGATTTCCTTTCTCGTCTATCAAACGCGCCATCAATTCAGTATGCAGCCGCCGTTTTGGCTGGCTGAGTTGAACCACTGCCTGTTTTACCATCGCCCAGCGGCCCTCCCGCAGCGCGCTCTCGATCAGTACGCGCCAATTAAATGAACCCAGCGCACTGGTTTCAACAGGGTCGTCTGGCAACGACACCAGCATGTTGCGGCCTGACTGCCGGGCCGATTCCACTGCCAGATCAGAGCGCGAAAATACTTCGGAACGGGAACAGTCGGAATCGAACCGCACCAGACCCATGCTGAAGCTCACCTGACCCGCCGCAGGGCTGAGGTCTATCACTGCGGCAATGCGATCCCGCAATTTCGCTACGTCTTTCGCCAGCGCTGTCTCGGGCGCATCAATGATCCCGAAGTAAAAAGTAAAGTCATTGACACGCCCCGCCAATAACGGCGGAGCGCCAGCAAATTGTTCCTGCACGGCGCGCACCACAGCTTGCATCAACGCCAGGCCGTTGTGGAATCCCTGCGCGCGGCAGAACAGCCGCATGTCATTGAGGTCGATGGCAATCAGCGCGGCGGTGGCGAAATGCGCTTCACCGCTCAGCAGATCTTTCAGGCGCAGCTCGAAGCCGTGGCGATTGTCGAGCCCGGTTACCTCATCCTCGTAGGCGGTTTTACGCAACTCCTCGGCCTTGGCGGCTTCGATATCCAGCATTTCCGCCACGCGACGCGACATGTCGTTCATCGCCCGCACCACCCGGCCCAGTTCCGGCGCCGACGGCACTTTTTCAATCTGCCCGAAACGTTTTTCCTGCACTGCGCGCGCACTGGCTTCGATGCGTTGCAGTGGTTCCAGAATGAAGCGCAGCAGCAGTTGCATCACCATCAGGCTGATGGCAAAAATACCGGCAATCCACAGCGACATCATATTTGCCGCATGCCACAGGTACTGATACGCAATGGTTGGCTGGCTTACCACCAGCACCTTGCCAAGCTGTCGCCAGCCAGAGGATATATACGCCTCTCCGGGCGTCGTCTGGATCGGCAGCAAACGTGAAAACCACGCCGGAACATCATCAATTTTCTCCGGCAGCTCTTTTTTGATCAACGGCGTCCGGTCGGGAGCCAGCACATAAACCTGCTGGAAATAACCGCGATCAAACACGCTGCTGACCTGCATCCCGACAAGAACCATATCGCCCTTGCCCAGCGTCTGCTGCAAAGTAATCGACAAGGCCGTTGCCGCGTCCTGCGCATGCGATGCAAGCTGCTGTTCGAGATAACGACGGGTGCCGGAAAGTGACGCCCACAGGATCACCATCAACACCACCATGAATAACACGGAAAGCACCAGAAACAACTGACGACGCAAACTCATAAAGCAGTTTCTCCCTTGAACTCGTTCCTGTTTCCTCCCGCATCGCGCGGGTTGCCGTGGCGGGGTCTCGGCGAAGGCAACTCGTGGCATACCCAGGCCAGAGACAAAATCACCACCATGGTAAGCGCATTGGCTGGAATTTGCAGGTTGAAATCCACCGTACTGTGAATCAGCAATGCCACAATGCTCATCGCCACACCAAAGGCGATGCCGCGCGGCAGGCTGGAGCGGCGCCGCGCCAGCACGCTGAGTGAGCGCCACAGCGCCATCGCCACCAAGGCGCCGAGCAGACCCAGTCCGATCATTCCGTAATCGGCGGCAATCTCGATGAAATCATTGTGTGCGTGATCGTAATAAAATTCTCCTGCCTCCCGGTAGCGCATGAAGCTGCCATAAAAACTGCCGCCACCGGTACCGACAAGAGGAAAATCCTGAATGATGCGAACCGCGCGACGACCGCCCTCGGTGCGATCTTCCACGGTTTCCTCTTGCCCTCTGCTGGCGTTGGTCAGCGATGTCTCTTCCAGCCGTTGCACCACCTGCTCCAGACCGACCCAGGTGCCGATGATGAACACGTCGATCACCACCAGGCTGGCGATCAGGACGATCATTGTGGGCGCAGTCCGGCGCATCAGCAAAATGGTTGTCAGGCCAACCATCAGCATGGATGCAAAAAATGCTGCGTTACCCATGCGCGAGCGCGTCAGCACCAGTGCTATCACCATCACCACCAGCATCAGGCGCAGGTGCATCCTTGAGCTCAAAACGAACTCCAGCACCAGCCGCAGGCGATGTTTCCAACCACTCGGCCAGCGACCGCCCGGCCCCAATCGAGCCAGCATCAGGCCAATACCCATTGACAGGCACATATTCAGGTAACCCGCCAGACTGTTCTGGCTGACGTAGGAACCGATGACGCGGCTGTGCGCGATTTCGACATGAAACAACCAGTAATGGGTCTTCAGCGCAAATAGCACCGTCCCCAATACTGCCTGCAACACGCCGCTCATCACCAGCGTCAGCGCCAGCCGGTCAAGGCGCGCGGCATTGCGTATGCTCAGTGCCGCGACCAGGAACACGCAGAAATAGGTGAACGCCAACATGCTCATGGTGTGCGTCTGAAACACGTCGAGCGACAGTCTCATTGCGCCACCCCCAGTCTGCGCCTGGACCCGTGCAGCTTCTGGCGACAGCAGAGCAACCAGCGTTGCCGGCAGCGGCAAAGTCTGTATCCAGGTCAACGTCACCATTGCCGCCAGCAGCCCGAGCGGCCAGGCAAAGCGCCGCAAACGCGTCAGCGCAGCATCAACTTGTCCGCGCCAGGCAAACAGTGCCCCCAGCACCAGCACCAGCGTCCAGAGCGACAAAATTCCTATCGCCCAAATCCGATTGCTGCCCAAAGGCAAGGGCGCCCAGATCAATAATCCCAGCAAGCTGAGGAAGACCCAATCATCGCGCACGACAACGTTGACGGACTCAGAAGTATTCATGGATGAAATGAATGCTATCGGGTAGGAGGCGGGATTACCCCCGCCGTCCTCCCACACCACCGGACGTGCGGTTCCGCATCCGGCGGTTCATTGAACACACTGGAGTCGTCGCATCGTATCGAGCAGCGACACCAGACCTAACCGATCAAAGAGAGACTTCGGGAATGCTTGGTTCATGTGGCTCGCGCCACTGTTCCACCACGGCCCACGTTGGTTGAAGGCCGAGCGAAACGCCCGTTCTTCCGTCAGTCCCGCTTTCATCAGGTTCGTGGCGCGAGTGTA
>JACQAO010000065.1 GCA_016194935.1 Betaproteobacteria bacterium | reverse complement strand
TCGAAGAAGATCGCGGTGGATGCGAAGGGCGAGATTCTGGAGTTGAAGAGCACGATCAACACGATGGTGGATCAGTTGAACGGATTTGCCTCGGAAGTATCGCGGGTGGCGCGGGAGGTCGGTACGGACGGCAAGCTGGGCGGCCAGGCGCAGGTGCCGGGCGTGGCTGGCACCTGGAAGGACCTCACCGACAACGTGAACGCCATGGCGGCGAACCTGACCAACCAGGTGCGCGGCATCGCCCAGGTTGTGACCTCCGTGGCGAAAGGCGACCTTAAGAGAAAAGTGGTTTTTGAAGCAAAAGGGGAAATTGCGGCCTTGGCCGACACCATCAACGGCATGATCGACACTTTGGCGACGTTCGGCGACCAGGTGACCAACGTGGCGCGCGAAGTGGGCATAGAAGGAAAGCTGGGCGGGCAGGCAAGAGTGCCGGGCGCCGCAGGATTGTGGCGCGATCTCACCGACAACGTTAACCAACTGGCGGCAAACCTCACTACTCAGGTGAGAGCTATTGCCGAGGTCGCTACGGCGGTGGCGAAGGGCGACCTCACACGTTCAATCATGGTGGAGGCGATGGGGGAAGTCGCGGTCCTCAAAGACAACATCAACGAGATGATCAGGAACCTGAAAGAGACCATCCTCAAGAACAACGAGCAGGACTGGCTGAAAACCAATCTTGCAAAATTTACCCGCATGCTGCAGGGCCATACCGATCTAGTGACAGTGTCGAAGCTGGTTATGACGGAACTGGCCCCGCTGGTCCATGCGCAGCAGGGAATATTCTACATACAGACGAGACACAGTGACGAACCGCGCCTCGAATTGCTCGCCAGCTATGCGTTGAGATCAACCAAGCACATCGCCAAAACGCTGCGGGTTGGCGAGGGTCTGGTGGGGCAATGCGCCTCGGAGAAAAAGCGGATCCTGCTGGAAGACGTTCCGGATAACTACATCCGCATCAGTTCCTCCCTCGGTTCCGCAGCGCCCTTGAATATCATTATCCTGCCGGTGCTGTTCGAGGGCGAGGTCAAGGCGGTCGTCGAGCTGGCTTCACTCAGGAAATTCAGCGAATCACACTTGTCGTTTCTCGAACAGCTGACGGAAAGTATTGGCGTCGTATTTAACACCATCGAGGCAAATATGCGCACCGGGACCCTGCTTGAACAATCGCAGTCCCTTACCAAGGAGCTGCAAAGCCAGCAGGGTGTGCTGAAAGAAACCAATGACCGCCTGGAACAGCAGGCGCAAAACCTGCAAAATTCCGAAAGGCTGTTGAAGAGCCAGCAGGAGGAGCTTCAAAAAACCAACGAGCAGCTTCAGGATAAAGCCAAGCTCCTTTCGGAGCAGATGCAGCAGGTCGAATACAAGAACAGGGAGGTTGAACACGCAAAAGCGGCGCTCGAAGAAAAGGCCGAACAGCTCGCGCTCAGTTCCCGCTACAAATCCGAGTTTCTTGCAAACATGTCGCATGAATTGCGCACGCCACTGAACAGCCTGCTCATACTTGCGAAGTTGCTGACCGACAACGCCGGCAGCAACCTGACGCAGAAGCAGATCGACTATGCACACACTATTTATTCCGCTGGCACCGATCTGCTCTCCCTGATCAACGATATCCTTGATCTGGCCAAGATCGAATCCGGCACCATCACACTCGACATTGCGCCCGAGCGCTTCAGCGAGCTGCAGAGCTACGTGGAAAGAACTTTTCGCCAGGTGGCCCATGGCAAGGGTCTCGAATTCGCGGTCAGTATCAATCCCAATTTACCCGCCGTGATACACACCGATGCGAAGCGGCTCCAGCAGATATTGAAGAATCTGCTTTCCAATGCATTCAAATTTACCGAGCAAGGGAGCGTTACGTTGCGGATTTTCACCGTGAAATCCGGCTGGACTCCGGGTCATATCCAGCTCGACTCTGCGGCTCATGTAGTGGCGTTCGAGGTAACGGATACGGGTATCGGGATTCCAGAACACAAGCAAAAGGTCATTTTTGAGGCTTTTCAGCAGGCTGACGGCACCACCAGCCGCCGCTATGGCGGCACTGGACTGGGGCTGTCCATCAGCCGAGAACTTACCCGCCTGCTGGGCGGGGAGATACGGGTCGGCAGCAATCCGGGACGTGGAAGTACATTCATGCTCTATCTTCCGTTGACCGAAGGGCCGACGGAGATCGAGACGAGAAAGTCCAGGACGTTCGATAAGCAAGCCCCGATTTATACCGCGCGATCAATCGCGGACCCGGAGATGAAATCGATGGCGCCTGTTCAGCCGTGGGCAGGCGACGATAGCGGCAATATCCTTCCCAATGACCGGGTAGTGCTGATCGTTGAAGACGACGCCGGTTTTGCTGCGATCCTGCTCGATGCCGCACATGAAAGCGGATTCAAGGGAGTGATCGCACCAACCGCCGATACGGCGCTGGCCCAGGTCAAGGAACTATCGCCCGACGCGATCACGCTGGACACGAGATTGCCGGACAGGGACGGATGGGCGGTTCTGGATCTGCTTAAACACGATCCGGCAACGCAGGATATTCCGGTCAATGTCATTTCGGTTAAAGACCAGGTACACAAATGCCTGCACATGAGAACCCTGCGGACAATGCGCAAGCCGGCGTCGAAGGAGACTCTGGCGGACGCACTCGTCAAAACACGCAATATCATTCAAAGCGGGATCAGGACTCTGCTGGTCGCGGCCGGCGACGACGCGCAGTGCGGCAGTATCGAGGAGATGCTGCGCAAAGAGGACATGCAGATCAGCGTCTTTCGCACCGGCGCGCAGGTGCTCGAAGCCTTGCAGAAAACCAGATTTGATTGCATGGTGCTGGGCTCGAATCTGGCGGATATGACGGCCATGGACCTGATAAGGCGTATCGTCGAATCCACTGCGGAAACCGTGTTGCCGTTCGTTATCTACGGGACGGAAATTCCAGGTGGAGGCGGGCGGGAAAATCTCAGGAGGCCGACTGAGATCGCAATCTTTAAAAACCCGAAAACGCTCCAAGCCATGCTGAAGGAAACCGCCTGGTTCCTGCATCAGGCAGTTGGCGATCAACCAGTAAGGTGGCGCCAGTTATTGTCCAGTCCCTATAAGTCCGTCCCGGAACTTGCGGGCAGGAAAGTGCTGATCGTCGATGACGACATACGTAACATTTTCGCGTTGGCCGGGGCCCTGGAGCAGCACGGAATGACGGTTCTCAGCGCCGAGAACGGCAAGGACGGGATCGAGACGCTGAAGAGCAATCCCGGCATCGACATGGTCTTCATGGACATCATGATGCCCGAGCTCGATGGATACGACACGATTCGGATCATTCGCGGCCTCGAAGAATTCGAGAATCTTCCAATCATCGCGGTGACCGCCAGAGCAATGAAGGGGGATCGGGAAAAATGCATTGAGGCCGGCGCCTCCGACTATATATCCAAGCCCGTCAATATCGAGCAGCTTTTGTCGCTGATGCGGGTCAGGCTGGCCGATAACGAGAGGTAGCGGTGTCAAGTCCGGCGAGAGCAAATATTCTCGTAGTCGATGACGAGCCGCACAGTCTGGCCGCAATGGGGCAGTTGCTCAGCGGCCCCGGTCTAAACGTGGTGCTGGCCGAGTCCGGAAAGTCAGCGCTGCGGCAAATTCTGAAATCCGATTTTGCCATCATCCTGCTGGATATACGCATGCCGGAAATGGACGGTTTCGAGACCGCCACTCTGATCCGCAAGGTGAAGCGCTCCTGCCATACGCCCATCATTTTCCTCACCGCAGCGTACGAGGACATGCAATCAAAGTTTCGGGGGTACGAAGTCGGCGCCGTCGACTACATCGTCAAGCCTGTTTCCCCCGATATCCTGAAGCCAAAAGTAGCGGTGTTTGTCGATCTGTACCTGAAGGGCGCAGAATTGACAACGCAGATAGCCGAGCGCCAGAGCGCGGAACGCAAACTGTCCCGGATGAACGAGGAACTTGAGGCCAGGATACGCGAACGCACTGCCAGGTTGATTGTTGCGAACGACCTGCTGCATAAGGAAGTCGAGATGCGCAAGCATGCCGAGACGCATCTTAAAAAGGCGAAGCAGGCGGCGGAGGCTGCAAATAACGCAAAATCGGAATTCCTGGCCAATATGAGCCATGAGATACGAACACCGATGAACGCCATCATCGGGATGACCGATCTGGTGCGGCAGACTGCCCTGACGCCGGAACAGCGCGAATACCTGGACTTGGTAAAGACCTCGGCCGAATCCTTGCTGACTATCATCAACGACATCCTCGATTTTGCCAAGATCGAGGCGGGCAAGCTGGAAGTCGAGGCCGTTCCATTCCGGCTGCGCCAGTGCCTGGGCGATACGATGAAAATGCTTGCATACGACGCCCACAAAAAAGGTCTGGAATTCGCCTGTGAAATTTCCCCGCATACACCCGATGCGCTGCTTGGAGACCCGGTCAGGTTGCGCCAGATACTGCTGAATCTGGTGGGTAACGCAATCAAATTTACCGATTTCGGCGAGGTGGTGATTCGGGTTCAGCCCCAGCCGGGTGGGGACGGGGGGGCGACATGCTACTTCACTGTGAGCGATACCGGTGTCGGCATACCTGAAGACAAGCAGGCTTCCATCTTCATCCCATTCTTGCAGGCTGATACCTCGACGACCCGAATATATGGAGGCACCGGACTGGGGCTAACGATTTCGGCGCGCCTTGTGGAAATGATGGGCGGGAAGATATGGCTCGATAGCAAGCCTGGCAGGGGAAGCACTTTCCACTTCACGGTGCGTTTTAACCTGCAGACGGCAATCCAGCCTGAGGAGGATCGCGTCAATCTCGATGGAATACGGGCGCTTGTGGTGGAAGACCATCCGGTCAGCCGCCGCGTCCTCGCGGATACGCTTAAACAGTGGAATATTGAGACTCAGGAAGCGGAGAACGGCGAATCTGCGATGGAAATCCTGGAACAGGCGAGGCGGGCGAAGACGCCGTTCAGCCTGGTGTTTCTGGACGACACATTACCTTTTGCGAATAGCCGCCAGATCGCTGCGCGAATACGCCGCAGTTCACCGCCTGGGGCCGAGGCCGTGATAATGACGATGGGTTCGGCTTCGCGGCCCGGGACCGCCGGCGACTGTATCGGCGAAGATCCGGCGGTCTGCCTTACCAAACCCGTCAAGCAATCGGAACTGCTTGATGTGATCCGCCAGGTCCTCGACGTATCCGTTCCCCGCGAAACCCGTCGCGCTTCAATGTCATCCGAATCCCAGCCGGGAGTCAAGCGAACATCAAGGATTCTGCTGGCCGAGGACAATCCGGTAAATCGCAAGCTTGCCCAGCACGTGCTTGAAAATGAGGGACACCAGGTAGTCACGGCCGACAACGGCTTCGCGGTGCTGAAGGTGCTGGAGAGTACGCAAATCGATATTGTATTGATGGATGTGCAAATGCCTGGAATGGACGGAATCGAGACCACCATCGCCATTCGCAAGCGCGAAGAAATCACCGGCAACCACATTCCCGTAATCGCACTGACCGCCCATGCGATGAATGGCGACCGGGAGCGCTGCTTGAAGGCCGGTATGGATGAATATCTGACCAAGCCGATTCAGCCGGCAAAGTTGCTTGAGGCCATTGAACATTTGCAACTGCCGCCAGCGGAACTGCGGAAACCGGCGCAGACCGGGGAAAACATACTCGACAGGGCCGCACTACTGGACCGTGTCAATGGCGACACGCAATTGCTCACCGAAATTACCGATCTGTTTATACAGAATTGCGACAAACTCATGGACGCCGCTCATGTGGCGATAATGAACAGAAACAGCGAGCAATTTGCCTATCGGATTCATACCTTGTGCGGGATGTTTCGCAATCTTTCGGCTTTATCCGCGCTGGAAACTGCGGACGATCTGGAGAAGCTAAAGCTGCAGGAGGTTCCGGAATTGGCGGAGGCGATGTACGCGGTACTCGAACAGGATGTGCAGGCCCTCAAGGCGGAACTTGGCAAACTGACCAAGACCCAGGCGGCATTTTCTCCCGTCATGTGAATAAAAGACTTCCAGCGGCGGCGGCGCATCAACACGCCGCGAATTCCTGCGGCCTGCGGCTTTCCGGGTTCCCCTGCAAATTCGAGTTGGCCCACTGCTGCCAGCGCCAGGTATCGGCGCACATGACGTCAATCCCCAGTTGGGCGCGCCAGCCCAGCACATGGCTGGCATAGCCTGGGTCGGCAAAGCATTCGGCAATATCGCCCACTCTGCGCCCAACGATACGAAACGGAATCTTTTGCCCGCTCGCCGACTCGAAAGCCCGGACCATTTCAAGAACAGTGTAACCACTGCCCGTTCCCAGGTTTGCCGTCAATACGCCTTTGACATCCGGCAAGGCGTCCAGCGCCCGCAGATGTCCGCGAGCCAGATCGACAACATGAATATAGTCGCGCACGCCTGTGCCGTCCCGGGTGGGATAGTCGCCGCCGAACACCTGCAGATGCTCGAGGCGGCCGCTGGCCACCTGGGCAATATACGGCAGCAGATTGTTCGGGGTTCCATTCGGATCCTCGCCGATAAAACCGGAAGGATGGGCGCCCACCGGGTTGAAGTAGCGCAGCAGGGCAATCCGCCAGCCGGGGTCGGACACTGCTATGTCGCGCAGCATCAGCTCGATCATCAGCTTCGACTGCCCATAAGGGTTGGTCGCCGACAAGGGCGCATCTTCCCGTATGGGTACAGTTTCCGGATCGCCGTAAACTGTTGCCGACGAGGAAAACACCAGCCGCTTAACCCCGGCCGCCGCCATTTCTTCAAACAGGACGATACTGCCGGCGACATTGTTGTCGTAGTAGCGCAGGGGCTGAGCCACCGATTCGCCAACCGCTTTTAGCCCGGCAAAGTGAATTACGGCGTCAATGGCGTGATTGGCAAAAATTTCCCGCATGGCTGCGCGATTACGGATGTCGGCCTCAATATGCAGAGGTGCGCGTTTTGCGATCCTGGCAATTCTGTCGACCACCGAGCGCCTGGCGTTGCTGAAGTTATCGACAACCACAACGCCCATGCCGGCCTCCAGCAGTTCAACCACTGTATGAGAACCAATATAGCCGGCACCGCCGGTAACCAGCACAGAGTAAGTCACTTGGCCGTTTCCTCCTGCGTACCCGGCTTTCCCTCACGCCTTGACATATCCGCCGAATTCGACACGATTCCGCCCTGAATGCTTGGCCTGGTACATGGCTTTATCCGCAATCTGCAAGACGCCTTGTCCGCTGTCTCCATGATCCGGATATATTCCGACGCCTATGGATACGCTTACCGGGCCGACCGGAACTCCGCCATGCTCAATCTTGAGCGCGTGCACACCCTGGCGGATTGTTTCGGCGCGGTCACGGATCGTTTCATGCGAGGCTTGAGCCATAAGCAGCACGAACTCCTCGCCCCCATAGCGGCAGACGATATCTTCGCGCCGCGCTATTAACAGCAGGTATCTGCCTACTTCACGCAATACTGCGTCACCGGCCGCGTGACCAAAGGTATCGTTGATTCGTTTGAAATAGTCGACATCAATCATCATGAATGCTAGCGGCTGACCGCTGCGCAGTGCGCGGCTCTCTTCTCTGCCGAGCGACTCGTCGAAGTAACGCCGGTTGTAAAGACCGGTAAGGGCATCGCGCACTACCAGGTCCCTGAGGCCGTAATTTGCCTGCGTCAGCTCCTGCTCTGCCCAGATACGCTTCTTGATTTCCTGGTCCAGGGCGGATCTGGTTACATCGATCTGGGCATCGCGCTGGTCCATGCCGCGCTCCAGCCGGGCGTTGAGATTTTCCAGTTTCATCGCGTAACCGTTCAATTTCCTCGCAATCCTGATCAGGACATCACAAAAAAACTCCGGCCCGGATTCGAGTCCGTCCGCAGAAGGCGGCGGTTGCGCCAGGGCGGTCACGACAACCGAGATAAGCTCATTGGGACTCACCGGTTTGGAAACGAAAAGAGCGCCGGAGGCCTCCGCCAGGGTGCGTACCTCCGCCTCGATACAGGCAGCGGATCGAAAAATCACCCGGGGCTGAGCCACTTCCTTCTCTGCACGCAGCTGCATAATGAACCGGTAAGCGTTCAGGTCCGACGCCAGGATGTCGATAAGCACCAGGTCGACTCCGCCGCTACGGATAATTTTTAGCGCTTCCGCGCCGCCAACAGCTTCGAGAAAGCGATACCCGCAGCTCTGTAGCAGGGATGCCAGAAATCGACGGTTGATAGCGCCATCCTCCATAATCAAAATTGTGGTCATTGCGCACCCTGGTGAAAATCTCCGGAAAAGCCCTCTCCACCGGGCATAAGAAACAAATCGGCACGCTCGTGTTGTACGCAGCGTATAAGAAAAGGCGGCGAGCAAGAGGGATGCCGAATGGAGTACGGCAAGCAACAATAAAACATGTTTGTTCCGGTTAGCATCTTGTTACCGCCGGGCTGTCACCTTCTCGCGGCATCCGCGAAGGCGGCGGTTGTAGAGATATAGCTATGCCATGTCGCCGAAGGTAGATAAAACGATCACTGCTTGGCTATAGCGAAGCATGGTCAGATTAATTAACCTGAACGTGCTTTGGCAAGTGCAGCATGTGCAGACTGATAATTCAAGGATCAAGTTGATGCCGGATTGAACTGCGCGTCATCAAATTGATTGTTTTTCATTCCCTATTCAAGGAAAGGGGTAGTCATGAACGTAAAACTTTCTCACAGGTTAGGGGGCCTTGTGGTGGGCGTGGCCTTATGTTTGCAGGCGTCCGCCGTTCTTGCGGAAATTGTTACCACCAATGAAATGGCCGCACAGAATCAGGCTGACTCGGAGCGGGCAAAAGTGCAGTCCTTCCTGGAACGGACTGACGTCAAAGGGCGGCTGCTGGCATTGGGCGTCAAGGGACTTGTAGCTAAGGACCGGGTTGCTGCGCTGAGTGATCAGGAGGTTCATACCCTGGCGCAGAAAATAGATTCCATGCCGGCTGGCGGCAATCTGGGCAGCATGAATAACTCGGATCTGACCGTCATCCTGCTCTTGTTGATTTTAGTGGCTGTCCTCGCTTAAACGCCGCTATCGCCGTCAAAGTGATTATTAAAAGCCGCATGCAAACGGGGCGGCGGTTCGTGCGATGGCGCTCCATAAGCCTGGCCTGCGTAATCTTTCCATTCCTGGCGGGTTGCGCCGGCGTTCAGGTGGCGGAGTACCGCGCAAGCCGCCCTGAGGGTCTTCCTGACCGGGTGGAGTTGCAGAACGTACCCTTCTATCCGCAGGCGCAATATCAATGCGGCCCTGCGGCGTTGGCAATGGCGCTAACCGATGCCGGGGTGTTCCGTACGCCGTCCGATTTGACCGAACAGGTGTTTCTGCCGCGCCGGGACGGATCGCTGCAGCCGGAAATGCTGGCGGCAACCCGGCGCGCAGGTTTGCTCGCTTATACGCTTGCCCCTGAACCCGGTGCGCTACTGCGTGAGCTTGCGGCCAAACACCCGGTTGTGGCGCTGCTGAATTTGCGTTACGACTTTTTCCCGCAATGGCATTACATGGTGTTGATCGGCTATGACCTGACCAGTGAGGAAATGGTTTTACGCTCGGGCGTCAACGGGCGCATGGTAATGAAACTGGATGATTTTGATCGCTCCTGGGCCAAGGCGCAGCGCTGGGCTTTTGTAGCCTTGCCGCCTGATCAGGTACCGGCTACCGCCAATGAGTCCGCTTATGTGGACGCTGCGATAGCCCTTGAACGGGTTGCGCCGGAGTCCGCACGAGTCGCCTATGCAACCGCCTTGGCAAGGTGGCCGGATAATCTGATTGCGCGCATGGGCCTGGGTAATGCGGCTTATAGACAACATCAACAGGCAATCGCCGAAATGGAATACCGTCGAGCCGCAGCCGATCATCCGGATGCTGCCGACGCCTGGAACAACCTTGCCCAGGTATTACATGAGCAGGAACGCAATCCGGAGGCAATGGAAGCTGCCGATAGAGCAGTAGCCATCGGGGGACCGCGGCAGACAATTTATGAATCAACACGTGAAGCCATTAAGGCCGCGATAGCGCATTGATTTCATCCGTGCGCCACTCACGCGACGCACGGAAACCAGGCCATCGGGTATGAGATTTCACACAAGACCCACTGCGCTCAAAGACAGGCGCTGGCGTAGATGGGGCCGCCTCAAAACTAACCGGGTCGAATATGAATTTCCATTACGCTCGATGGCTACTATGCGAGGGGGGACTACCCGCCGCATCTGCGCCACATTCGATTCAACGACGCCGAAACCGGCAGGCCGCCCGCCTTCCACACCGATCGGGTGACTTTGCCCATCGCCAGCGTTTGCACCTTCCACAAGGACTGCTGGCGGAATCCTATTCACGGAGTTTTCCATGCGCTTTAAGAAACCAGTTATCAATTTTGCAGGAAGTCTGAGAGAAATATTTTCCAACGCCTTAATCACATTGCTTGCGGTTGCAATCGCATTCTCCCTTCCGACTATAGCAAAATACATTCTGTACGACTGGTGGCCCCAGGTGGAGAAGAACGCAAATCTCCTCCTGGCAACGGAGATTGTGCTGACTTCCGTCCTGGTACTGTTG
Source organism: Betaproteobacteria bacterium (assembly GCA_016194935.1). Taxonomy (GTDB): domain Bacteria; phylum Pseudomonadota; class Gammaproteobacteria; order Burkholderiales; family Rhodocyclaceae; genus JACRAR01. Next base: position 26,796 of record JACQAO010000065.1, on the reverse strand, counting down.
CTGAATGCGGCAAAAATGTTTTGGAATGACCGGCAGAAAGTTAAGCTGGTAAATCTCTCGGCACTGGCCTATGCGCGTAAAAGTCACGACGATGGCCGCATCCCGCGCTGGCGGGAGCGCGCGTTGGTGAGGCGGCTGCCGGCGGCCCGTGACGCTTTTGTTATGACTCCGACGGGGTACGATACTTTTGTCGACAGCAACAGCATACTTCGTCCCCTGCTCGAGGAGTCCTACGAGATCAGGGTAATGCTGGTAAATCCGAATAGCGCGGGAATGCAAAAGCGGGTCGCGTCCCTGCCCGAAGACATAACGCTGCTGTCGTTCAAAAAAGAGATTGAGGCGAGTATCGGCTATCTCCAAAATCTGCGCAAAAGAGGAAAAATAGTCACGCTGAAGTTTTTTGAGCATGATCCGTTCTGGAAGCTGATCGTTCTTGGGGAACACGTATGGGTGCAGCATTGCCACAGCGGGATCGAGATCAAGCATCAGCCGGAATATGTGTTTTCGCTACAACATGAAAACCCCCGGATTGGCCTCTTCGTTCCGTTTTACTTGTACTTTCTCAATAAATGGAACGAAATGACTCATCCCGAATACGATTTTGAAACAAACGAATTAATCTACAGGGACAGTCTGGGCATTGAAACGAGCCGTTTACCACTTATGCTTTCCGCTTGATACGATTTCTACACGCATGGTCTCGACTGCCCAGAGAAGGCTGCACCATGGCCGATCTGTGCAAGGAAATAGCGTTCCACCCAACCTGGTAAACGAAAAAACCGCCCGAAGGCGGTTTGATCTTTCGCGTAAATACCATGCTTTCCTGCAGAAATTTGGTAGGCGCGATTGGACTCGAACCAACGACCCCCACCATGTCAAGGTGGTGCTCTAACCAGCTGAGCTACGCGCCTGAAGGAAACGCATTGTAATCGAAAATGGTGTTTGCGGCACGCATCAAAATCACTGGCCGGCCAGCGCCTGGCGAATCTGCTCCAGCGTGCCGGGATCGTCGATAGTGGTCAAGTCGCCCGGATCGCGGCCTTCGGCCAGCGCCTGAATCGAGCGGCGCAGCATCTTGCCGGAACGGGTTTTCGGCAGGCCGGGGATGAACAACACCCGCGCCGGGCGGGCAATGGCGCCGAGCAAGCGGTCAACCGTCGCCATGACTTCCAGCTCCAACTGCTTGCATCCTGCCGCAGTGGACACCAGGGCATTGTCCTTGACCACGGCAAAAGCCATTGGCATTTGCCCTTTGGTCTGATCGGCGACACCCACCACCGCCACTTCGGCGATGGCCGCATGGGCTTGCACCGCCTCCTCGATCTCGCGTGTGCCGAGACGGTGGCCGGCGACATTGATGACATCGTCGGTACGGCCAAGGATGCTGTAGTAACCCTCTGCATCGCGGATACCCCAGTCGAATGAGGAATACACCTGCGGTTCTTTGAAGAGTGTGAAGTAAGTGCTGACGAAACGCGCGTCGTCGCCCCAGATGGTCGTCAGACAGCCCGGCGGCAGCGGCGGCAACACGCCCACCACGGCCTTCTCGTCGGGGCCGGCTTCGCTGCCGTCTTCGCGGAACAGCTTGAGGTTAAAGCCATATACCGGGAAGGCCGGCGAACCGTATTTGATTTTGGTTTGCTCCACGCCCGGAGCAGCGGAGAGCATTGGCCAGCCGGTTTCGGTCTGCCAGTAGTGGTCGATCACGGGTTTGCCCAGCGCGTGCATGATCCACTGGTGAGTGGTCTGGTCGAGCGGCTCGCCGGCCAGAAACAGGTGTTTGAGCGAGGACAAATCGTATTCGTGCAGGAAAGCCGGGTCGTGTTTTTTCAGCACGCGGATCGCGGTTGGCGCAGAGAACATCACATTGACCTGGTATTTTTCGACGATCTGCCACCAGATACCTGCATCCGGCCGAATCGGCGTGCCTTCGTACATGACTGTCGCCATGCCGGCGAGCAGTGGTCCATAGATAATGTAAGAGTGGCCGACCACCCAGCCGATGTCGGAGGTGGAGAACATGGTTTCGCCGGCTCCGCCGCAGTAAATGTGCTGCATCGATGCGGCCAGCGCCACGGCATGGCCGCCGACATCGCGCTGCACGCCCTTGGGTTTGCCGGTGGTGCCGGAGGTGTACAAGATGTAGGACGGCTCGTTGGATTCCAGCCAGGTGATCGGTACCTCGGCATCCAGGTGTTGATTGCGCAGCGTGGCGTAATCAACATCGCGGCCGGTGACCATCTGCATGTCCCGGGCGATGCCGCGATTCACCAGCAGCACCCTGGCCGGCGGAAATTTCGCCAGTGTGCAGGCCTCGTCCACCAGATGTTTGTAAGGCACAGCACGGCCAGCCCGCATGCCGGCATCGGCGGAAATCATCAGCAGCGGCCTGGCGTCGTCGATGCGGGTTGCCAGCGAAGCGGCGGCGAAACCGCCGAACACCACCGAGTGGATGGCGCCGATGCGCGCGCAGGCAAGCATGGCGAAGCAGGCCTCGGCGATCATCGGCATATAGATCAACACCCGGTCGCCGCGCTTCACGCCGAGGCTCTGCATGACCGCCGCGATGCGCATTACCTCGGTCTTCAATTCGGCGAAGCTGTAAATCTTTTCCGTGCCGGTTTCTGTCGAGATGAAGATCAAAGCGCGATCATTGGGCCGCGCCTCGGCATGCCGGTCGACGGCGTTGTAGCAGAGATTGGTCTCACCGCCGCAGAACCAGCGGGCAAACGGCGGACGGGAGAAATCGAGAATTTGTTGCGGCGGCTTATGCCAGGCGATCAGCCTGGCTTGCTCTGCCCAGAAGGCATCCGGCTGCGCGATGGAACGCTGATAAAACGCCTGGTAGCTGGTCATGCGCGCCTCCCCCGTGTGTGATTGTCAGCTTGCGATATCCACCACCGTGCGGCCCCTGGCGCGGGCCTTGAGGAAATCATCGAACACAGTCGGCAACTGGTCGAAAGCGATAGTGCGCGTCATCAGTTCCATATGCGTCGGGCGCATGTCGCTTGCCAGACGCCGCCACACCTCGGCGCGTTGCGGCATCGGGCAGTTCACCGAGTCGATGCCCAACAGGCTGACGCCGCGCAGGATGAAGGGCATCACCGTGGTATTGAGGGTATGACTGGCCGCCAGGCCGATGCTCGCCAAGGCGCCGCCGATCTGCATGCTGCTGGCCATCCAGGCCAGCACTTCGCCGCCCAGGTTGTCTACTGCGCCGGCCCACTGCGCCTTGTCGAGCGGTTTTATTTTTGTCAGGTCCAGCGATTGACGCAACATCACTTCGCTGGCGCCGATTTCCTTGAGGTAGCCAGTCTCGGCTTCCTTGCCGGTCAGGGCGACGACGCGATAACCCAGCTTGGCAAGAATTTCAATGGCCACGCTGCCGACCCCGCCGGTCGCGCCGCTGACGATCACCGGGCCATTGCCGGGCTTGAGGCCGTTGGCTTCCATGCGCACCACGGCCAGCCCTGCGGTAAACCCGGCGGTGCCGAAAGCCATAGCTTCCCTGGGGGTCATGCCCGGCGGCAGTTTCACTACCCAGTCGGCGGGGATGCGCGCCACTTCCGCATAGCCGCCATGATGGGCGACGCCAATGTCATAGCTGGTGGCAAGCACCACATCACCCTTGGCGAAACGCGGGTCGCGGCTGTCGCTGACGATGCCGGCGAGATCGATGCCGCCGACACAGGGAAAGCGCCGGATGATCTTGCCGGCCCCGGTCGCCGCCAGCGCGTCCTTGTAATTCACGCTGGAGCAGGCGACACGTATCGTCACTTCACCCGGATCGAGTTGCTCTTCGTGCATGTCGACAAAACGGCTGACCACTTTGCCGTTTTCCTGATTGATCAGATAGGCCTTGAAACTCATGCGGGTCTCCTTGGAGGTTGCGAATGATTATACTCAAGTCAATCCGGCCATCAGTAAATCCCATGCCGGGGTTTACAGCGCCTGGTTCGGCGGATATAGTCCCGCCCCATGCCCTCCTGCATACCTAAATACGGCGCGATTGCGTTGTTGATCGCCGCGTTCTGCCTGGGCGTCGCTCCTGTCAGGGCCGACGAACCTGCCGCCCCGCCGGCGCAGGAGGCCGGGCTCAAAGCGGCAGACTCGCTACTTGAACGCGCCAGCGCCGGCACCGCAGAAACATTGACGCGCGCCCTTGATCTGCTCGGCATCCGCTATCGGCGCGGCGGCACATTACCCGAGACCGGTTTCGATTGCAGCGGCTTTGTCGGCTATGTCTTCCGCGAAGGGCTTGGCATGGTGTTGCCGCGTACCGCGCGGGCGATCAGCAAGAGCGGCGAGGTGGTGAAAAAGAGCGAACTACAGCCGGGTGACCTGGTGTTCTTCAACACCATGCGCCGCACTTTCTCGCATGTCGGCATCTATCTTGGCGATCACCTGTTCGTGCATGCGCCGACCAGCGGCGGCGCAGTGCGGGTTGAGGACATGCGTACCCGCTACTGGAGCAAACGCTACAGCGGCGCGCGGCGCATCGAGGACGAGCAGGGATAAGGATTAACGCGACTCGCGCAGCCTGGCGAGTTTCGCTTTTAACTCCGGCAGCGCTGCCGCCACCGCCTTCTCCCCTTCCAGTACCGCCAGATGACGATCCTGAAAATCCGTTGCGCGGATTTCCGGGGTCAGGGGACGGATCACCAGGTCGGCCTCGGGCAACTCATGGCGGCTGATAGCCTGGCTCATGATCGAGAAAGTTTGCAACATCACATCGAAGGTGCTTTGGGTTTTACCGTATTTCGGCATCGCCGAGATGTCCACCGCAATCACGAAATCCGCGCCCAGTGCGCGTGCAAACCGCACCGGCACCGGGCTGACCAGGCCGCCATCGACATACTCATGGCCGTTAATGGCAACCGGTTGAAACAGGCCCGGCACGCTGCTTGAGGCGCGCACCGCCATGCCGGTATTGCCGGTGCGAAACACCACTGCCTCGCCGCTTTGCAGGTCGGTGGCCACCACTGCGAACAGCTTGCCGAGCTTCTCCAGCGGACGCTGGCCGACGGCCTGGTTGACGAAATTTTGCAGCGCCTCGCCCTTGATCACCCCGCGGTCAGGCAGCGACCAATCGGAAAACTGGCCTTCCTCCATCTGCAACACCAGCCGCTGCAACTCAAAGCCGCTGTGGCCGGCGGCATACAGCGCGCCGACCACCGCACCGGCGCTGGCGCCGACGACGATGTCCGGGACGATGCCCTGCGCCTCCAGCGCCTTGATCACGCCGACATGGGCGAAGCCCCGGGCCGCGCCGCCGCCCAGGGCCAGGGCAATTTTCGGCGCCGGACGGGGGGCAACGGCGGGCGCGATGGTGACCGGCGACTTGGGCTGTGTGGCGCAGGCAGACAAAAAAACCGTCAAGGCAAGAATAGTCCAACGTGACATAGAAGAAATCATCCTTTGAAAGAGCCGAGGATTCTACCGGTAGGCACAGCTCCGCGGCGTTTCATCTGCTTGCGAAACAGGCCACGCAACATCGATTCCCTTGCACTACAGTATGCTAATGCGAATCATTTGCATTTAGATAGGTTTCCTGCTAGGATTGACCACTCATCAAATCAAGGAGCAGCAATGCAGTCGATTACCCCTGCCCTTTTACTGCTGGTGTTGAGTGTCGGCACCGCACCAGTCGTGGCACAGGAGAAAGTCCTCAATCTCTACTCCGCACGTCATTACCAGACCGACGAGGCGCTGTACGCTAATTTCACGAAACAGACCGGCATCGGAATCAACCGCATCGAGGGCAAGGAAGACGAGTTGCTCGAGCGCATCAGAAATGAAGGTGTTAACAGCCCGGCCGATGTGTTCATCACCGTAGATGCCGCTCGACTCGCGCAGGCTGACGCGCTGGGCCTGTTCGCTCCGGTGAAATCAAGGCAGCTTGAAGATCGCATCCCTGACCATCTGCGCACGCCGGACTGGTTCTCCTTTTCCACCCGCGCCCGCGTCATCATCTACAACAAGGCCATGGTCAATCCAGCCGAGGTGCAAAACTACGAAGATCTTGCCGGCCACAAGCTGAAAGGCAAGGTTTGCGTACGCTCTGGTTCGCACCCCTACAATCTCTCGCTTGGCTCGGCTTTGATTCATCACCTCGGCGAGCAGAAAACGGAAGAATGGGCCAGGGGCCTGGTCGCCAACTTTGCCCGCGCCCCCAAGGGCGGCGATACCGACCAGATCAGGGCCGTCGCTGCCGGCGAATGCGGCGTTTCGATTTCAAACACCTACTATGTCGTACGCTTGATGCGTTCGGACAAGGTTGACGACAAGAAGGTCATGGAGAAGATCGGCGTGGTATGGCCGAACCAGAAAAGCTTTGGTACACACATCAACGTCTCCGGTGGCGGCATGCTGAAGAACGCGCCGCACAAGGACGCTGCGGTGAAATTTCTCGAATACCTGGCAAGCGACGAGGCGCAAACCTATTTCGCCAACGGCAACAATGAATGGCCGGTGGTGAAGGGCGCCGTGGCGAAGAACCCGGAACTGGAATCGCTGGGCAAGTTCAAGTCCGACAGCCTCAACGTAGGCACACTGTCGAAGAACACGGCACAGGCGCAGAAAATTTTTGACCGCGCCGGCTGGCGCTAAGCAACAGATTCCTCATTCAAAGGTGATACAGTCATCCCGTCTGGTTGGTGGAGCAGGATAGACTAGCAGGCGGAAGTCCGCGTGCCGCCTTTCGCGATCTGCCACGACACGGTAATCAGCGGCAGGACACCGACTGCCATAATAGCCAAAGCAGATGTAGACGCTTCCGTCAATCTCTCGTCCGAAGCCAGCGTATAGGCCTGTGTTGCCAGCGTATCGAAGTTGAACGGTCGCATCACCAGCGTCGCCGGAAGTTCCTTCATCACCTCCACAAACACCAGCAAGCCCGCAGTCAGCAGGCTGCCGCGCAGCAGCGGCAGATGTACGTGTCGCAGCGTCGCGCCATGTTCGTAACCGAGCGAACACGCGGCGTCGTCCATGCTCGGTGTAATCTTGCCGAGACCGGCTTCCACAGTTTGCAGCGCCACGGCGAGAAAACGCACGAGATAGGCATAGATCACGGCGGCGATGCCCCCGGTCAGGAGCAATCCTGGGTTGGCGCCGAAGCTCGCTTCGATCCACGCCGCCAGCCAATTGTCGAGGCGCGTCACCGGGATCAGCACGCCAACGGCAATGACTGATCCCGGCATGGCATAACCCAGGCCCACCACATGATTCATGATCTGCGGCCAGCGCGGGCGACTCATGCGCGCGGCGTAGGCGAGCAACACGGCGAGACAGACGGCCAGCATCGCGGTCAGCGCCGCCAGCGTGAAGCTGTTGCCGGCAAGTTGTACGAATCGAGCGCCGAATTGGGCATCGCCTTCGGTCAGCGCCATCTTGAGCAGTATGCTCGCTGGAATGAGGAAACCGAATACCAGCGGCACTGCACAGACCAATAGCGCACCCGCCGCCTTGAGGACGGACAAACGGCGCCCCTGCTGCGCCCGGTTGCGTCCGGTGGTGTTATGAAAACGCGCGCGACCGCGGCTGATCCGCTCCAGCATCAGCACCAGGACGACAAAGCCCAGCAGGGCCGTAGAGAGTTGCGCCGCTGCGATGCGGTCGCCGAGCGAAAACCAGGCGCGGTAGATGCCCGTGGTGAAGGTCTGCACGCCAAAATAAGCCACTGTGCCATAGTCGGCCAGCGTTTCCATCAGAGCCAGCGCGGTACCCGCCGCCACGGCGGGTCGCGTCAGCGGCAGTGAAACGCGGAAGAAACTGCTCCACGGTCCCAGGCCGAGCGACCGACCGACTTCCAGCATGCCGCTCGCCCGCTCCATGAAGGCTGCGCGCGCCAGCAGATAGACGTAGGGATACAGCACAAAGATGAACATGGCGACGGCGCCACTCAGCGAACGCACGTCGGGGAACCAGTAATCCCCCATATGCCAGCCAAAGCTCTCGCGCAGCCAAGTTTGCACCGGGCCGACGAACTGTAGCAGGTCGGTGTAGGTATAGGCCATGACATAAGCCGGTACGGCAAGCGGCAAGACCAGCGCCCATTCGAAAATGCGGCGGCCTGGGAAGTCGTGCATGGTGACGAACCAGGCCGGAGACACGCCCACCACGATGACGCCACAACCCACCCCCACGCACAACCACAAAGTATTAGCGACATACTCGGGCAGCACGGTGGAGGCAAGATGAGACCAGGTGTCACTCGTGCCGCCGGAGAAGATGTTGGCCCATACGCTGAGGATGGGTGCGATCGCCAGGGCGGCAATAATGAACGCGGCCAGCGCGAGCGCACCCGGGCTGCGGACACGCAGCGGGCTGACTTGCAGGAGTTTCGTCATGGCGGCGCTTACGGTGAAGCTTTCCGGAGTAAATGAGAATTATAATTGACCTGCTGATCGCGGCAGCACCCGACCGGGTGTATCCGTCGAAAGCCGCTCTCACAAAAAGATGCCACTGCTCGAACTGAAAGACGTCAGCCATACTTACGGCAGCCACCAGGTGGTGGACGCGCTCTCCTTTTCCCTCGATCAAGGCGCCATTGGCTGCCTGCTCGGCCCGTCCGGTTGCGGCAAGACGACGATACTGCGCGCCATCGCCGGCTTCGAACATGTCACCAGTGGCAATATCTGCCTGAACGGTGTCAACGTCAGCAGCCCCGCCAGCCACGTTCCGGCGGAGCGCCGCAGGATCGGCATGGTGTTCCAGGACTATGCCCTATTCCCGCACCTAACGGTCACTGACAACATCGCCTTCGGCATACGCGGTGCGCCCGACATGGAACGCCGCGCCCGTGTGAAGGAACTGCTCGCCACCGTCGGCCTCGGCAGCCAGGGCGGTAAATATCCGCACGAACTCTCCGGCGGCCAGCAGCAGCGCGTGGCGCTGGCCCGGGCGCTGGCGCCGAAGCCGCATCTTCTTTTGCTCGACGAGCCATTCTCGAATCTGGACGTGGATCTGCGCGAACGCCTGTCGCTGGAAGTGCGCGATATTCTCAAGCAGGCCGGCATCACGGCCATCCTGGTCACGCACGATCAGCACGAAGCCTTCGCCGTCGCCGACGAGATTGGCATCATGCACGAGGGGCGCATCCAGCAATGGGACGAGCCTTACAATCTCTACCACCGCCCGGCCAACCGTTTCGTCGCGGACTTCGTCGGCCAGGGTGTATTCCTGGTGGGCGACGTGCTCAACGCACGCGAGGTGAAGATCGAACTGGGGACTCTCTCCGGCAACATTCCGACCGATTGCAGCATTGGATGCAACGCCTGCGGTATGGGTTGCCGTGTCGCCGTGCTGTTGCGACCGGATGACATCGTGCATGACGATGCCAGCGTTACGCAGGCGGAAGTTGTCGCCAAGGCTTTCCGCGGCGCGGAGTTTCTCTACACGCTGAAGCTGCCGAGCGGCGTGCGCGTGCTCTCTCTGGTGCCAAGCCACCACAACCACGCCATCGGCGAGAAGATCGGCATCCGGCTGGATGTTGACCACGTCGTCGTTTTCCGCAGCACCGAGGTGGAAAGCATTCCCGCCGCATGATCCCCTGGATCGAGCGCGGCGTCCCTTTCCCTTCCGTGGAAAAGGCGCTGCGCCAGCCTAACGGCCTGCTTTGCGGCGGCGGCGATCTTTCGTCAGAGCGCCTGATTGAGGCCTACCGCCACGGCATCTTCCCCTGGTATGCGCCGGGCGAGCCTTTGCTGTGGTGGAGCCCCAATCCGCGCATGGTGCTATTTCCTGCCGAGCTGAAGGTCTCCCGTTCGCTGGCCAGGACGTTGAAAAACGCCGACTACCAAATCCGCCTCGACTCCGCCTTTGCCCAGGTGATTGCCGCCTGCGCTGCGCCGCGCGAAGAAGGCGGCGGTACCTGGATCAGCGCCGAGATGCAGGCTGCCTACCTGCGCCTGCACGACCTGGGTTACGCACATTCTGTCGAGACCTGGATGATCGATGGCGGAAACCGCACGCTGGCCGGCGGCCTCTACGGCATCGCTATCGGTCGCGTGTTCTACGGCGAGTCGATGTTCTCGCGCCGCACCGACGCCTCCAAGATCGCCCTGGCGCATCTTTGCCGCTTACTTGAACAACGCAGTTTCGCCGTGATAGATTGTCAAATGAATACGCCGCACCTCGCCTCTCTCGGTGCGCGCGAAATCCTGCGGAGCGAATTCGTCGCCGGATTGACGCGCTGGTCGGTCGAGGGCGATGCCGCAGGACGCTGGCCGATGGATGCAGCACAACACTTGTTTCGCAGGCAACCATGACCAAACTTAATGAATTGCCCTTCTCGCAGATTCAGTTCTACGCCACCGCACCCTACGGTTGCTCCTACCTGCCCAATCGCGTGGCCCGTTCGCAGGTCGCCACGCCCAGCCACCTGATCGATCACGCCACCTATGGCGAACTGGTGCGCGCCGGCTTCCGCCGCAGCGGCGTATTCACCTACCGGCCCTATTGCGACGCCTGCAGCGCATGCGTGCCGGTGCGTCTGTGCGTCGAGCGTTTCAGCGCCAGCCGCAGTCAGCGGCGGGCGCTCAAACGTCACGCCGACATGGTGGTGGAGGAGCGTTCGCTGGCTTTCCGCGAAGAACACTACGCGCTCTACCAGCGCTACCAGGAAGCGCGTCACAGTGGCGGCGGCATGGACCAGGACAGCCGCGACCAGTACGCGCACTTCCTGCTGCAAACCCATGTCGATAGCCGCCTGGTCGAATTTCGCGCCGGCGCGGCGGACGGGCCGCTACGCATGGTCAGCATCATCGACCTGCTGCCCGATGGCATGTCCTCAGTCTATACTTTCTATGACCCCGACTTGCCCGGCGCCAGTCTCGGCACCTATGGCGTGCTCTGGCAGGCAGCGCAATGCGCTCACCTCGGTATGCCTTACCTGTATCTCGGCTATTGGATACGCCATAGCCCGAAGATGGCCTACAAAGCCAATTTCCGTCCGCTCGAAGGGCTGCTGCGCGGCAGCTGGCAATTACTGGATGACGGAAATTTCAACGCTCGGGATGATGATCGCCCGATGAGGTGAAAGCGCATGGCTATTGCCTGACATACTTTACTTTAGGCGGTGCCGGGCTGGGCGGCAGTTGGCGATAGACGAAGTGCGAGCGATGCTATGCGCTTCCCTAAATAGTGTGCCGTAAGCAGGTCAGCGTCCGGCAAGTTACCGTCGACAGCTTGCGTAGCAAGGCCGGTCTGGGTTCCTAGCCGGTTTCGATCAAGGTGGTCGCAGCCTCCGGATAAATCGAGATTGCACCAGATCATGCCGTGTTGCGCCGCCAAGACCGAGAAGTAAGTCAGGGTATGGGTTTGATCGCCGTTCGAGCAAGTACCCGTCGTAAAGCCTGCGGCCACCTTGTTTGCCCATCGGCGTTCACTCCAGCGATCCCCGGTAGCATCAGCAAAAGCTTTGAACTGCGCAGCAGGGCCGCCCATGTAGGTTGGACTACCGAAAACAACTCCTTCAGCCGCATCAATCAATTCCAGGACAGCCTCGTTGCGAAAACGGCCTGCGGTAATATCTTCACCAGATATTCGATAGGCCGCCGTTTCCAGTATCTCGCCAGAGCCGGAAATAACTGCGTCTGCAAGCTTGGCGGTTGTACCGGTTGCCGAAAAGTAAATGACGACAATCTTTGGCATGATAGGGAGTGTATCGAGCACCGGGGCGGCGAATGAGTTAATGCGGTTTAACTTCCAATGTACTCATGGCTTACACCATGAAAGCGGCAGCCCTCTGCCTGTCCCTTACCACAGGCGAATAGTCGGCCATCAGTAGCGCGCAAGCGCACGCATTTCGGCAACACTGTCGCCTTCGTGCATCGGTTGCGCCTCCACGAAAGCCCACATGTCGTTCATCCAGCCCTTCGAATCCGTACTTGATGGCCGCTCCGGCACGATGCGGGCGACAGCCAGGCCGCGACGGGTAATGATGATTTCCTCGCCGGCTTCGACTTCCGCCAGCACGGCGGACAGGTGGGCCTTGACGGCGGCTACGGAAACGCTACGCATGACGCCTTTCCCTTGAATGACCTCAAAGACTCTTCACCAGTATCTTGGAACGCCGCCGGTAGTTGTAGAGCTCGCGCTTGGCGTCGGGCAGGGCTTCTATACTGGTTTCGGTGAAGCCGCGCTCGATGAACCAGTGCGCGGTGCGAGTGGTCAGTACGAACAGGCGTTGCAGTTTGAGTTTTTTCGCGCGGGCCTCAATGTGTGCGAGCAACTGGTCGCCGTAGCCGCCGCGACGGTACTCCGGCATCACCGCGAGGCAGGCCAACTCGCCAGCCTTCTCTTTGCTCCTGGCGTCGCTGAAAGGGTACAGCGCGGCGCAACCGATGATTACGCCGTCATGGTCGAGCAAAGTGAAGCGGCCGATTTCCATTTCCAGCCGCTCACGACTGCGTTTGACCAGGGTGCCGTCGGCTTCCAGCGGCGCGATCAGGGCCAGCAGCGCGCCGACATCGTCCACCGCCGCCTCGTGCAGACGCACCAGCGGCGCGTTGGTCATGATGGTGCCGACGCCCTGGCGCGTGAAGAATTCCATCAGCATCGCGCCGTCGGCCTGGCGGTCGAGAAAATGCACCCGCCCGACCCCGGCGCGGCAGGCGCGCACGGCGCCCGGCAGCACCCGCGCCAGTTCCGGCGCCTGCTTGACGCGGCGCGCCAGCAGCTTGTCGGCTTCGTCGGCGGTGATGGCGTCGCGCAGCTCGCCGCGCTTGTCCACCACGCCCGGCGCGGCGCACAGGTAGATCAACTTGTTCGCTTGCAGCGCCACGGCGACGGCTTCCGCGACTTCTTCCCAGGAAAGATTGAAGATCTCTCCGGTGGGCGAAACGCCCAGCGGTGTAATCAATACCACGTTTTGCTGGTCCAGGTCGGCCTTGATTTCGTCGGCGATGATCTTGCGCACTGCACCGCTGTATTGGTAGTCGACGCCATCGACCACGCCGACCGGCTTGGCGGTGATGAAGTTGCCGCCGGTGACGCGCATCCAGGCGCCGGCCATCGGAGTATTCGGCAGCCCCTGCGAGAGCAGCGCCTCGATCTCGATGCGCGTTACTCCCATGGCGCTTTTGACGCATTCCAGCGTCGCGCCGTCAGTGATCCGCAGGTCCTTGTGGAAGCGCGGTTTGATGCCGCGCCGCTGCATCTCGGCGTCAATCTGGGGGCGTGCGCCGTGCACCAGCACCAGGCGAATGCCCATGCTGGCGAGCAGATTGAAGTCCTGCGCCAAAGCCTGGACCTCATCGCCCTCCAGCACTTCTCCGCCGAAAGCGATGACGAAAGTGCGTCCGCGAAAAGCATGAATATAGGGCGCTGCCTGGCGCACCCAGGCGACCAACGCCGACTCAACCTGTTCCTCAGTTTCCGCAACCATGCTTGTCCGCCGAATCAATCATTAAAAGTCCATTATGCCAGAGCGTGCCGGAGCAAAATCAGCCCTTGCCCTTCAACGCCGCTTCCAGCCTTTCGCACACCGTCCGCAAAATTTTGGTGCGGGCGTAGTTCTTGTCGTTGGCTTCGACCAGCGTCCACGGCGCTTCTCCGGTGCTGGTGCGATCCACCATGTCGCACACCGCGCGATGGTAGGCATCCCATTGCTTGCGATTGCGCCAGTCTTCCTCGGTGATCTTGAAACGCTTGAATTCGATTTTCTGACGTTCCTTGAAACGCCGCAGTTGTTCGTCGCGGTCGATTTGCAGCCAGAACTTGACCACCACCGCCCCTGCCTCCGACAGCTCGTGCTCGAAGTCGTTGATCTCGGCATAGGCGCGCAGCCAGTCAGCCTCGCTACAGAAACCCTCGACGCGCTCGACCAGTACCCGCCCATACCAGGAACGGTCGAACATGGCGACGCGCCCGACGCGGGGGATGTGTCGCCAGAAGCGCCACAGATACGGTTGCGCCTGTTCTTCCTCGGTCGGCGCGGCGATCGGCACGATCTGGTATGCGCGTGCATCGAGCGCGGCGGTAATGCGGCGAATGGCGCCGCCCTTGCCGGCGGCATCCGAACCTTCGAAGACGCAGACCAGCGAACGCTTCCTGAAACGCGGATCGCGCACCAACTCCGCCAGCTTGCCTTGCCATTTGGCGAGCTGGTTTTCGAAGGTTTTCTTCGCCAGCTTGAGTGACATATCCAGCTCGGACAGCACGTCGCGGCCGTCGATATCCAGTTGCACCGGCGGCGCCACCGACGTGACTGGCCGCTCCCCTTCAGCCAGCCGCTGCTTGATCGCCTCCAGCAACACCTTGCCGGCAGTCAACGAACGGTAATTGTCGTCGGCGCCTTCGATGACGATCCACGGCGCCCAGGGCGTGTTGGTCAGGCGCAGCATGTGACCGGCCACGTTCAGCAGCTTGTTGTAGGTCTTGAGGCGGTCCCAGTTCCATTGGGTAACGCGCCAGGCGGTATGCGGATTCTTCTCCAGCGACTTGAGACGCTGGCGCTGGCCTTTCCTGGTGAGATGGAACCAGAACTTCAGCACCAGCGCGCCTTCGTTTACCAGCATTGCCTCGTAACGGTTGATCTGGTCGATGCGCGCGTCGACGGCGGCCTTGCTCATGCTGCCTTCGATGCGGTCGTGGATGGGGTCGGAATACCAGGAACCGGCGAAGATGCCGATGCGCCCTTTCGGCGGCAAAGCGCGCCAATAGCGCCACATGTAGGGCCGCTGACGCTCTTCGTCGGTGGGCGCGGAGAAAGCCAGGGTGGAAATAAAGCGGGGGTCCATCCACTCGTAAAGAATATTGATGGTCTCGCCCTTGCCGGCGCCATCCTGGCCGCTGACCAGGACGATGACTGGAATCTTGCCGAGTTCCTTCAGGTTGTACTGTGCGTCGAGCAAAGCCGCACGCAATTCCGGTACTTTCTTGCGATAGGTTTTCTTGTCTATCTTGTGGCCGATTTCCGAAGATTCAAACATCGCAGCCTCCTAAAAGTCACCCCACAGCGCCATGATCGCCGCCATTGCCGCCAGCCCGGCGGTCTCGGTGCGCAACACCCGCGGCCCAAGTGTTACCGCCTGGAAACCGACCGACAGTGCCGCGCTTTCCTCAGATGCATCGAAGCCGCCCTCCGGCCCGATCAGCAGCGTCATTGCTGCCGCCGGTCGCGGCAAATCCGGCAAGTGCGCGCCATGTTGCGGCGACAGCAGCAAGCGCGTTGCATTTTCATCCGCCGGTTGCGCCAGGTAATGAGGCAGATCAAGGATGGGCCTGATTTCCGGCAGCCGGTTGCGCCCGCATTGTTCGCAGGCCGCCACCGCCACCAGCCGCCAATGGGCGGTGCGTTTGTCCGCGCGTTCTCCGGCCAGCCGCAGCACGCTGCGCTTGGCCTGCAAGGGTTGAATGGCCGTAACGCCCAACTCCACCGCCTTTTGCACCACCCAGTCCATTTTGTCGCCGGCAGGCAAGGCTTGCGCCAGCGTCAGCGCCAGCGGCGCCTCGCGTTCAACATCGCACCAATCGGAGAGTTCCACCCGCAGCGTGCGCGCGGCCTCCGTCACCCGGCCAGGATATTCGCCGCCCTGACCATTGAACAACACCAATTCGTCGCCGACCCGCAAACGAAGCACGCGCAAGGCATGATGCGCCGCCTCCGGCGGCAGGCAAACGGAGCGTCCGGAGGCGAGGTCGCCGGGGCAGTAAAGACGGGTAATCACGTAGGCATTATATTTGGCTGGCGGCAGAGACGATATAAACATTCCCGGCACTCGCTTGACAGATGATGCGTAAATTATGAAAATGAATCATTTCTATATTTCTACATCAATTATGCGTACCACCATCACAATTGAAGATGATGCATTTGCTACAGCCAGTGCTTACGCTCGGGCGCGGGCGCTCAAGCTCGGGCAGGCCGTGTCGGAGCTGATTCGTCGCGGTAGCGAGGAGAAGCTGCCACTCAAGCAAAAAGGCGGAATCTGGGTGTTTGACCTGCCGCCCGACACCCCACGCGTGACGGCGCAGCAAGTCCAGCAGATGCTTGACGAGTCGGCATGAGTCATCTGCTGGATGCCAACGCCTTGATCGCGCTGGGCTGGCCTACCCACGAACATCATCCGCGCATGACCAGTTGGTTCCGCCAGTACGCCCGTGCAGGCTGGGCAAGCACTGCGTTCACGCAAGCAGTCTTTGTCCGCATCGTTTCCCAGCCTGCATTTTCAGGCCGCTCCATCGCCATCGGCGAAGTTGCGGAACTGCTGTTGCGCAATACTGCGCACCCCAAACATCAATTGGTGACGCTGGATTTCGGCTTCGCCGAGGTGCTGGGCGTGTGCACCGGCGGCATCCTCGGACACCGGCAAATTACCGATGCATGGTTGTTGACGGCAGCCATCCGCAGCGGCATGAAGCTGGTCACATTTGACACCGGGATAGCGCAATTGCTGGGGAGTGCAAAAGAACGCGCCAAATACCTGATGGTGTTAGACACGTAATGCGGGTCGTTCTTTCTGCTTAGTAAACTCAGCGCTGCCGGACAACATCCCGCCACTCTAATCCGACATCCTGGCGCGCAGGCAAAACACGGCATCCGTGGCGCCGTGGAGTCCGGGCGACCCTCCCCAGCCGTTGCCCAGACGCTCATAGGCGATCAGCACGGCATCGGGGCCGATGGGTTGCATGGAGGTGTAGCAGGTGCTGAGGGCAGGCGCCTCACCTCCGCCGGGCGTCAAGGTGAGGTATTGATCTTCTTTGCTTGCGCTGTGGTTATGGTGCGCAACCAGGTCGTGGCGGCGCCAGCGGCGACCCATGCCGTCAGTGCAGACCCACAGGTAAATGCCCGGTCGCCCGCCGCTCAGTAGTATGGTTCCATCCGCCAGACGCGCCAGTTGCGGCTTGACCGAGCCCTTGCCATACATGGGGCGCAGCCGCTTCCAGGTTCTGCCCTCATCCATGCTGATGCTGCGCCCGAAGGGAATACCGGCGCCGCTGTCTACCCGGTAGATGCACAGCAGACTGCCGTCATCCAGCCGCACAGTGGCGGCTTCGCTTGGCCCTTCGCGCACTGCGCGCATGGTTTGTCCATCGGCGATGGTGGCGCGGTAATGCCAGCTTAGTCCGCCGTCGTCGCTGACAACGGCGAACAGACGGTATTTACGGTCGCCTTCCAGGCGACCGTAATAGGTGTGGAGCAGGGCGCCGTCCGCCAGTGGCAGCACGGCGTCGCCGCCGTCTGCCAGAAAGGTCTTGCCTTCCAAATGGGGGGCAATATTGTGCGGGAAACCGGCCACCGTGATCTGCTGTTCATCCCATGTGGGCATTTTTCCCTTGGTCATTTTGAGATAAATACCCCGGCCAGAGGCGCAACGCCGGTTCGTACCTGGCCAGAATTCATAAGGTAAAACCAGCAGGCCGTCGTCTCGCATACATGAGGCCAAGCTGGTAGGCACTTCGCCCAGATCCTGCCAGTCTTTGCTGTCGCGGCTAAAGAGGAGGCGGGATCGCCAAAGTCCTGAATCAACATCAGGCACCTTGGCCACCAGGCAAATCTGGCATCCATGCATCAAGGGATGAATGATGGGGAACCAGAAATGTCCCGAGTGGCGTCCTATGAGAGAAGGAGGATCGAGTTGCAGCATGTTGGATGAGCGCTCAGCGCAGTTTTTTCATTGCGATGTATTCAATGTTTCTGGCGAGGGGACCGCTGCGGCGGTCGATTTCCGGATGGCTGCGCAGCAAGGCGACGACTTCCTCAAAGCCGAAGGCCCGCTGCGGAACGTATAGCCGTTCGAACACGGCGCAGACGGTATCGAAGTCGGCGCGATAATCCACCGTCACATAGATGTCGGAGCAATCTTCGGCATGCCGCAGAGTGCCGAGACGCAAGTCCTCACCGTGGTCGCGCAGGTAGTCTTCCGGAAATTCGCGATAAAACGGGTCGGTCGTGGTGCGAAGAAAATCCAGCACGCTGCGACGGTAGACTTCGATGTCCAGTCCGTAGGGGTAAGTGCGCAGGAAACCGTCTTCAGAATCGCCTTCGCCCGCAATGCAAGTGCTGACGAAGTCAAACTCGCCTTCTTCCAGCAGAGCTACTGCCCGGTCGATGACAGCCGGGTCGACGCACGGGCAATCGCCCCACACCCTCACCAGAATGTCCGCGCGGGTTTCATGGGCGGCACGGTAAAGGCGCTCGGCAATATCGTCCACCGGGCCGCGCGATGCCTGGAGGCCCATCTCCTGGGCCGCGCTGACCAACTCGTCATCCTCGGGGGCTTCGGTGGTGGCAAGCACCACCTGGTCCACGCGACCGGCATGGCGCACCCGCTCCGCAATCCGCTCCAGCATGGGAAGCCCGAGGATCGGCAGAAGCATTTTTCCGGGCAACCTGCTGGAGCCCAGGCGCGCCTGGATGGCGGCTACGACTTTGACTGGCATTGGCAATACCTGAATACCTGCACGGAACAAGCTGCGATTATCCATTATTCGCAAAAACTGCTGCAATATTGCC
Organism: Betaproteobacteria bacterium; assembly: GCA_016194935.1. GTDB lineage: Bacteria > Pseudomonadota > Gammaproteobacteria > Burkholderiales > Rhodocyclaceae > JACRAR01. The sequence goes on along the minus strand of JACQAO010000065.1, from coordinate 8,336 downwards.
AGCGCCTTGGCGTATTCGGCTGCCGACAATGCCATAATCTCCATCTCCCGGATTGCGTTTTCGCCCAGCTACGCAAATACGCAACCACGTTTCCGAATTTGAGTACCTACTTGTCATCTCCATCCAGCCCTGACGCTTTTACGCCCGCTGAACTGCCGCTGGACCCCCTGCGCGAACGTGTGCTGCTGCTGACGCTGGCCGGCATCCAGTTTTGCCAGATTCTCGACTTCATGATCATGATGCCGCTCGGGCCGATACTCATCAAAGAGTTCGCCATCGGCACGCATGAGTTCGGCCTGCTGGTCTCTGCCTACACATTTACGGCGGGATTTTCGGGCCTGCTGACGGCGGTTTTCGTCGATCGCTACGAGCGGAAAAGACTGCTGCTGACCATGTTTTCCCTGTTCGCCGTGGCGACGCTGGCCTGCGGCCTGGCCTTCGGGTTCTGGTCCTTGCTGCTGGCGCGTTGCGCGGCAGGGGCCTTCGGCGGCGTACTGAGCGCCATGGTGCAGACCATGGTGGGTGACCTGATTCCTTTCGAGCGGCGCGGTCGTGCCAGCGGCGCCATCATGTCGTCGTTCTCCTTGTCGACCATTGCCGGCGTGCCGGTCTCGCTGTACCTTGCCAATCATTTCGGCTGGCGTTTCCCGTTCATTTTCATTGCCGTGCTGAGCTGTGGTTTTCTCCTGCTGGGCTGGAAAAAACTGCCGGCGCTGCGTGGTCATCTGCGCTCCGCGCTGGTCACCGAGCCCGAGCGGGTGCATCCATTCTCGGCCATGCTGCAAGTGCTGCGCGACGCCAATCATTTGCGCGCCCTGGCATTCATGGCGCTCGCCATTTTCTCGGGGTTTTCGGTAATTCCGTATATCACCATTTATGCAGTCGCCAATGTCGGGATCGCGCAGCAGGATATTTTCTTGATGTACCTGGCCGGCGGCGCGGCCACCTTTTTCTCCTCGCGGCTGATAGGCCGCCTGGCCGATGCCCGCGGCAAGATCTGGACTTACCGGCTGATTGCGCTGTGCTCGATCCCGACCTTGTTCGCCCAGACCCATCTGGGGCCGGCGCCGCTGTGGGTCATGCTCATCAGCTCGACGCTGTTTTTTATTTTCGTGCCGGGACGCATGGTGCCGGCCGTGGCGATTGTGACTTCGGCGGCGCAGCCGCAACTGCGCGGCACCTTTCTGTCCATGATCGGATCGGTGCAACAGCTTGCCGCTGGCGTGGCTACGTATATCGGCGGCCTGATTATTGCCACCGATGTCGACGGCCATGTCCTGCGCTACGATAGCGTAGGGTATCTGGCGATTGCCGCCACGTTTGCGGCGATGGGTTTGGTGGGACTGATTCACATGCACGGCGGCGAAATAGATAGCGGAAAATGAACAGGAAATAGCACCGCGACCAGCGCGTGACGGTCGCCTGTCCCGGTTTTACGTTACACTTCCACGCCTCGCCACCCCGCACCCCGAGCCGTTCATGCGCCTTCTGCGCCTTTTCAAGATCGCCCGCGTCGCCAGCCGCTACGGTCTCGACCAGATGATCCTGGAGCACGAGCCCGGCTCGGTCGGAGTCCGCAGGCTGATGCGGCTTGCCGCCGTGCTGCAATTCTGGCGCGGCTTCGGCGACCAATTGCAAGTGCCGCGCGCGGTGCGGCTGCGCCTGGCGCTGGAGGCGCTGGGGCCGATTTTCGTCAAGTTCGGGCAAGTGCTATCGACGCGACGTGATTTGCTGCCGCAGGATATTGCCGACGAACTTGCCAAGCTGCAAGACCAGGTGCCGCCTTTCCCCTCGGCGCTGGCCCTTGCGGAACTGGAAAAAATTTACGGCAAGCCGGTCGACCAGGTGTTCGCCAGCTTCGAGCGCGAGCCGGTGGCTTCGGCCTCGGTTGCCCAGGTGCACTTCGCCACCTTGCGGGCGGAAGACGGCGGGCATGAAGTGGCGGTGAAAATTCTGCGGCCCGGCATCGCCCCCATCATCGATCATGACATCGGCTTGTTGCAGGCCGCCGCCGGCCTGCTGGAAATACTCTGGGCCGACGGCAAGCGCCTCAAGCCGCGCGAAGTGGTGGCCGAGTTCGAAAAATACCTGCATGACGAACTGGACCTGATGCGCGAGGCCGCCAACTGTTCGCTGCTGGGACGCAATTTCAAGGACTCGCCGCTGCTGCGGGTTCCCGAAGTGTATTGGGACTGGTGCGACCATTCGGTGATGGTGATGGAGCGCATGCACGGCACGCCGATCAGCCAGATCGACGCGCTGCGCGCCCAGGGCGTCGATCTCAAGGCCCTGTCGCGCAACGGCGTGGAAATATTTTTCACCCAGGTGTTCCGCGACGGCTTCTTCCATGCCGACATGCATCCAGGCAACATTTTCGTGGCGCCGAACGGGCAGTACATCGCGCTGGATTTCGGCATCGTCGGCACGCTTACCGACATCGACAAAAATTACCTGGCGCATAATTTTCTCGCTTTCTTCCGGCGCGACTACAAGCGCGTCGCCGAAGTGCACATCGAATCCGGCTGGGCGCCCGCCGGCACGCGCGTCGACGAGTTCGAGGCGTCGATCCGCGCGGTGTGTGAGCCGTTCTTCGACCGTCCGTTGAAGGACATTTCCTTCGGCCGCGTGCTGTTGCGCCTGTTCCAGACCTCGCGGCGCTTCAACGTGGAAGTCCAGCCGCAACTGATGCTGCTGCAAAAAACGCTGCTCAACATCGAAGGGCTGGGCCGCCAGTTGGACCCCGATCTCGACCTGTGGCAGACCGCCAAACCTTTCCTGGAACGCTCGATGAGCGCACAGTTGGGCTGGCGCGGCCTGATCAGCAACCTCAAGCGCGAAGCGCCGCAGTGGGCAACCCTGCTGCCGGCCCTGCCGAGGCTGGCGCACCAGGCGCTGGCGCGCGACGACGGCGCCGCGCTGCGCGCGCAACTCGCCCTGATCCAGGCCGAACAAATACGCCAGAGCCGTCTGCTGTCCGGCATGGTGCTGTTGCTGGCGGCGCTGGCGGGCGTGTTGTTGTGGCTTATCTGAACGTCAGCCCGGTCAGATCTGCGCGACCTGAGCTGCTCGACCCGAGCTGCTCGACCTGAGCTTGCCATCGGCGACCGATTATGTTCTGATGCACACCCCATGCATTCGTTGAACCGCACCTACTCCCTGACCCGGACCACACGCCACCTGATTGTGGCGGCGTGCGCCGTGTTCCTGCTCGGCGCGCAGCAGGCGGCGCTGGTGCATCTGATCGGCCATTTCAGTGCAGCCGCCAAAGCGGTGACGCCGCCGGGAAATGGGGAAGGTTCGGGTTCGCCTTCGAATCTTGCGCATGTGTGCACGACCTGCCTGGCATACACTGCGATGGCCGCAGCCGCGCCGTTACCAGTCCCTTTGCCGGTGTATTTGCCGGTATTGGCGGCAACCCTGGTGCAGGCGGAGTTTTCCAGCGTCGCCTTTAACCGGACACTGCCCTACGCCGCACGCGCTCCGCCAGTAACACTCTAAAGCCGGTTTGACCATTCCCGCGCGGCACAGTTTTGTCCGCGCGGGCTGCCCATTTGCTTTGGAGATCACCATGAAAAACCACCGCAATCGTCCGCTAGGGACGCTGCTGACACTGGCTTTGGCGCCTGCTTTTCCCGCAGTCGGCGAAACCGCAATTCAGACTTTACGCAATAAAGCGGCTCGCCTGCACGGAAGCTGCGAAAAACGCCCGGTACAGGCGAAGTCGAAAGCCTCAACCAAGGCGAGTCTCGCCGTAACAGCCAAAATGTCAGTTGCAGTACAGCCTGGCGCGCCGCTCGGCGCCAGCTTCCTCAATCTCGACCTGGCCCTGATCCTGGCCGGCCTGTTTGCCGCATCATCGGCTTATGCCGTACCGGTACACACTGAAGTACGCAACGCACAAGGCAAACCCATTCAAAACACGCAAGTTCGATTTCTATCGAGCGACGGAACAGAAGTCGCCAGGACGAAGACGGATACCGAAGGGCGCGCACGGCTTGAGGACATTCCGGCGGGACACTATGTAGTCGAAGCAAACGGCGTCGGCAACGTGTCCATTCGAAAGGAGGTTGATATTGCAGGAACGGCGCCTGGTTTGGTGCTGTTGGTTGCCGAACCCCCGGCCGAGGCGGCGATCAGCACCATCGAAGTCACGGCGGCGCGCCTGAAGAGCGCCCGCGTGGAGCTTTCCCCTAAAGTAGGCACCACGGTATATACCGTCGACAAACAAATGATCGACAAGCTCGGGCAAGGAGGCGATACGCCTTTTAACGAAGTATTACTGCGATTGCCCGGTGTTGCACAAGATTCCAAGGCCTCCGGTTCATTGCATATACGCGATGATCATGGAAACGTGCAGTATCGTATAAACGGTGTCCAATTGCCTGAGAGCATTTCCGGATTCGGCCAATCGATCGATACCCGGTTTGTTGACCAGATCGATTTTGTTACCGGCGCCCTGCCTGCACAATATGGGCTGCGCACTGCCGGAATCGTCGAGATTCAGACCAAAGAAGGCACGGCCAAGCCAGGCGGACGGATTGGAGTGCTGGTTGGCGGGCATGATTTCGTGCAGCCGAGCGCCGAATTTTTCGGTAGCCGGGGCGCGTTTAACTATTACTTATCGGGCAGTCATGTAAGCAACTCATTGGGTATCGAGAATCCGACTGCGATGACCAACGCGATTCATGACCGCACTCGACAAACAAAATCTTTCGGCGATCTCTCGTATTTTATCGATGACAATACGCAGCTTGGCCTCCTGTTCGGCGCCTACAACGGCAAGTTTCAGATTCCCAACAATCCGGGACAGACGCCGGCTTTTTCGTTGAGCGGATTGAGCAATGCGAGCAGTGGCTTCAGTTCCCTGCCATCGTCACAACTCGATGAACAGCAACGTGAGGTGAATCGATACTCTGTTCTGTCGCTGCAAAAAAGCCAAGGTGCGCTCAACTATCAAGTCACTGCCTTCCATCAATATTCAGAATTGCATTACACGCCTGACTCAGCTGGAGATTTGATATACAACGGTGTTGCATCCGACACGCTTCGTTCGAATTCCGCAAATGGCGTCCAATTGGATATTGGCTATAAGCTTAATTCGGCGCATAAACTGCGGACAGGTTTTGCCTATACCCGGCAAGTGACGCATAGCAACAATAGCGTGGCGGTATTCCCGGTCGCTAGTAATGGCGCACAAATCGGAACCGATCCCATCACCATTGTAGACAACTCAAGCAAGACAGGTACTCTGGCGAGCATTTACCTACAGGATGAATGGCATATATCGAAACCGCTTATCCTGAATTATGGCCTGCGTTTCGACCGCGTATCGGCATTTACCGAGGAACAGCAATGGAGTCCGCGTATCAACCTGGCCTATAAACTGAGTGATGCGACTGCTTTTCATGCGGGCTATTCGCGCTACTTCACCCCACCGCCGCAGGAACTCGCGTCACAACGCAGTATTGATAAATTTGCCAATACCAGCAATGCGCCTGCCGTGCCTGTCTCGGATAACGTCAAGGCCGAGCGCACGCATTACTTTGACGTGGGAGTAAGCCGGAAAGCAGGCCCCAATTTGACGCTAACCGCAGATGCATATTACAAAAAAATATCGAACCTGATCGACGAAGGGCAATTTGGGCAAGCACTGATTTTGTCACCGTTTAACTACGCGCAAGGCTATGCAAAAGGTCTGGAGCTTTCCGCGATATACAACGTTTCGCATTGGGGTGGTTTCTTGAATTTCACTGTGCAAAAGGCACAAGGGAAAAATATCATTTCGGGGCAATCACTGTTCGAAGCGGATGAGTTAAGTTATATCGCCGACCATTACGTCTATGTGGACCACAATCAAACCTATTCAGTATCCGGCGGTGTACACTATAAATTTGCCGACTCGCAAATAAGTGCGGATTTTATTTACGGCAGCGGCCTTCGTAATACGCTTGCCGGCGGTGCGCCAAACTCCAGCGTTTTACCCGCATACACGACAGTGAATGCAGCGCTGACGCATCAATGGAAGGGGTCGTCGCTGGGCAACATAGAAGGCAGACTCGCGGTGGTCAATCTATTGGATAAATCGTATTTACTTCGTGACGGCACGGGAATTGGAGTGGGGGCGCCGCAATATGGGACACGCCGGACTTTGTACGCTGGCCTGTCTATCGCCTTTTAGTCGATGGCTGGGATCCCGGCGGCTATACTGGCGGCGAGGCAGCCGATGCGCCCTGCAGCTTGAAATAACGCATCGCGCCGCCATATGCAGCAAAATTCACTTTGAAGGCTTTCCCATGGAACAGTACCACGGCACCACCATTCTTTCCGTGCGCAAAGGCCGGGCCGTGGCGCTGGGCGGGGACGGCCAGGTCACGCTGGGCAATATCGTCGTCAAGGCCAGTGCGCGCAAAATCCGGCGGCTTTACAACGAGCGCATCCTGGCCGGCTTTGCCGGCGGCACGGCGGACGCCTTCACGCTGTTCGAGCGCTTCGAGGCCAAGCTGGAAAAACATCAGGGCAATCTGTTGCGCTCGGCTGTGGAACTCGCCAAGGACTGGCGCACCGACCGCATGCTGCGCCGGCTGGAAGCCATGCTGGCGGTGGCCGACAGTGAGAACTCGCTGATCATTACCGGCAACGGCGACGTGCTGGAACCCGAGCTGGGCATCGTCGCCATCGGCAGCGGCGGCCCTTACGCTCAGGCAGCGGCGCGCGGTCTGCTGGAGAATACCCAACTGACGCCGGCGGAGATCGTCAAGAAATCCCTGACCATCGCCGGCGACCTGTGCATCTACACCAATCAGAATCACCTCATCGAGACGCTGGAATGACGCAGATGACCCCGCCGGAAATTGTTTCAGAACTCGACAAGCACATCGTCGGCCAGGCGCGCGCCAAGCGCGCCGTCGCCATCGCCTTACGCAACCGCTGGCGTCGGGCGCAGGTGGATGAGCCCTTGCGTACCGAGATCACGCCCAAGAACATCCTGATGATCGGTCCCACCGGCGTCGGCAAGACGGAGATCGCGCGGCGTCTGGCGCGGCTGGCCAACGCGCCTTTCATCAAGGTGGAGGCGACCAAGTTCACCGAGGTCGGCTATGTTGGGCGCGATGTCGATACCATCATCCGCGACCTGGCTGAGACCGCCATCAAGGATGGGCGCGAAGCGGCGATGCGCGGCGTGCGCAGCCGGGCGCAGGACGCGGCCGAGGATCGTATTCTCGATGCGTTGCTGCCGGCGGCGCGGTCAGCGGGGTCGGGCGCGGGTTTTCACGAAGACACGCCTGCCACTGATGATTCTTCCACGCGGCAGAAATTCCGCAAGAAGCTGCGCGAGGGCGAGCTTGACGACAAGGAAATTGAGATCGAAGTAGCGGCGGTTTCTGCGCAGATGGAAATTTTCGCGCCGCCCGGCATGGAGGAACTGACCCAGCAAATCCAGGGCATGTTCCAGAACATCGGCACTGCCCGCCGCAAGACCCGCAAGCTCAAAATCAGCGAAGCAATGAAGGCGATTGCCGACGAAGAGGCGGCGCGCCTCATCAATGACGACGAGATCAAGACCCAGGCGCTGCGCAATGTGGAGCAGAATGGCATTGTCTTCCTCGACGAAATCGACAAAATCGTATCCCGCTCGGAGTCGCACGGCGCCGAGGTGTCGCGCCAGGGCGTGCAGCGCGACCTGCTGCCGCTGGTTGAAGGTACTACGGTGTCGACCAAGTACGGCATGATCAAGACCGACCACATCCTGTTCATCGCCAGCGGCGCGTTTCACCTGGCCAAGCCCTCCGACCTGATCCCGGAAATGCAGGGACGCTTTCCGATCCGTGTCGAGCTCGATTCGCTGTCCGTCGACGACTTCGCCCGCATTCTCACCGGCACCGATGCCTGCCTCACGCGCCAGTACCAGGCGCTGCTGGAAACCGAGGAAGTGACGCTGAGCTTCACCGATGACGGCATCCGCCGCCTGGCGGAAATTGCGTTCGCGGTGAATGAGAAGACCGAGAACATCGGCGCCCGTCGTCTCTACACGGTGATGGAGAAATTGCTGGAGGAAATTTCTTTCGAGGCCGGCAAGCACGGCAGCGAAGCGCATATCATCGATGCAGCCTATGTCGATAGCCGCCTCAAGGAACTGGCGCAGAGCGAGGATCTGGCGCGTTACGTCTTGTAGCGGGCCGCTTGTCTTGATAAGTGCAGGAATAGGGGACGCACCCTGAGGTTTCCCCACGAATATTTATGAATGTTCAATAGGTTGCAGATCAAGTAGTGCATGCATGGCGCCGATAAGACCTCTATCTTGGTGATCAAACGTTGATGGAGGAAGTGCCATGCAT